>JACCVG010000234.1 GCA_013698335.1 Thermoleophilaceae bacterium | reverse complement strand
CCCGAGGGTGCCCCGGGTCGCGCGTCGCGCAGGTCCGGCACGGGTTCGCGGGCGAGCTCGTTCGCCAGTTCGATCGGCAACCGGGAGGTGCGCGCCGAGCGCCCGCCGAGGACCTCGAAGGCAACCGCGCCGAACGAGTAGACGTCCGAGCGCGGACCGGTCGGCTCTCCGGCGAGCTGCTCGGGAGACATGTACTGAGGAGTGCCGAGAACCGTGCCGACGCGGGTGATGCGGGTCGCCTCGGTCGCGCTCGCGATGCCGAGATCGGCGAGCTTCACCGAGCCGTCAGTGCCCAGCAGGACGTTGGCGGGCTTGACATCGCGGTGGACCACGCCACCCCCGTGAGCGTGATCGAGGGCGGCAGCAAGCGCCGTGAGGATCTCGAGCCCCCGTTCGAGCGCGAGCGGGCCACGCTCGAGCGCGGCGCCGAGCGTCTCCCCCTCGACGTACTCCATGACGATCGCGACTCCCTCGTCATCGACCAGCGTGTCGTAGACCGCGACGATGTTCGGGTGGTTCAGCGATGCGCCGACGCGGGCCTCGCGCCCGAAGCGGCGCACCATCTCCTCACCGCTCTCGCCGTGAAGCCGCTTGACCGCCACCTGGCGGCCCAGCCGCTCGTCCTCGGCGAGGTGCACGGCGGCGCTCCCACCGACGCCCAGACGGCGGATCGGCCGGTAGCGGCCCCCGATCGAGTTCTCGGCCTGCAGGCTCATCTTTCAACGGTTCCCGATTGACTCGCGAGTCAATCCGAGCGCAGTCGTGCTTGACTATCGCCCGCGGATGGACGAACTACTGGGCATAGCGGGCAGTGGGGCGATCGCGACCGGTCTCGCCAAGGTCGCGGGCGAACGCGTCGACACCGTCCTCTGGGCGCGCAGCGAGGCGTCCGCCGAGCGGGCCCGGGCCGCGGTTCCCGGCTCGGTGCGGATCGCGACCGATCTCGACGAGCTTTCGGGCCGTACGTTCGTCGTCGAGGCGATCGTCGAAGAGCACGCCCCGAAGGCCGAGTTGCTCGGGACCCTCGGAGCGATGCTCTCCCCGGAGGCGCTGGTCACGAGCACGACCTCATCCCTGTCGGTCTCGGAGCTGGCCGAGGCTTCGGGCCGCCCCGACCGGTTCGCGGCTTTGCATGTCTTCAACCCGGTCGAGCGGATGAAGCTCGTCGAGGTCGCGTTCCACGCCGATGGCGCCGACGACACTCGTGCTCGGGTGCTGGAGTTCTGCGAGCGGCTCGAGAAGACCGCCGTCGACGTTCCCGACACCCCGGGTTTCGTCGTCAACCGCCTGCTGTTTCCCTACCTCTTCGATGCCGTGCGACTGCTCGACCGGGGCGGCGTCGAGCCGCGCGCGATCGACAGCTGCATGAAGCTCGGCGCCGGCCATCCGATGGGCCCGCTTGCGCTGCTCGATTTCGTCGGCCTCGACGTCTCGACGGCGATCGCGGACTCGATCGGGGTCGACGTCCCAGAACGCGTTCGTGAGATGGTCGCCGCCGGCCGGCTCGGGCGCAAGTCCGGCGCCGGCTTCTACGACTACGACTGAGACAGCGCGTCGCCCTCGCGGCGCGGCTCGGCATCACGACTCATGGGTGCGGGCATCGGCAGTCCGGCGCACGCCATGTCCCAGACTACGTCGGCCTCGGATATCCCCTGCGCCAACGCCAGCTCGCTCACGTGGTCCCAAGGCAGACTCGCTTCCGGTAGGTCGTCCCAGCGCGCGAAGCGGAGCGCCTCGGCGGCGGCGCTGAGCGAAGGACCCACCTCTCCCTGCGCCTCGATCAGAGCGACAACCGCGTCCCGCTGCGCGTCGTTAAGCCTCAGAGACCACATCGGCAAGACCCCCTTTGGAGAGTGCTTGCTCGGGCAACCTAGCCCTCGTCGCGGACGGCTTCGTGATCGGTCCGGCTGGAGCTGCGCGAGCGTGCCCCGCGCTCCTCGCGGTCGGGCTCGTGATCACGGATCCGCACCGCCTCGATGCGGTTCTGGCGCACCGACTCGACGCGCAGCGAGTACCCGCGCCGACGGACCATGTCGCCCCGCTTGGGCAGCCGTCCGAGCTCGGCGAAGACGAACCCGCCGACCGAGTTGAACGCGTCGTTGTCGATGTCGAGGTCGATCGAGTAGTCGACGAGGTCGTTGATCGGGACGTGGCCGCGTACGAACCAGTCGCCGTTGGCGAGCTGGCGGACGCCAGCCGAGTGGTCGGTCTCGTCGGTGATCTCGCCGACGATCTCCTCGATGATGTCCTCGACGGTCACGATGCCGGCAGTTCGCCCGTACTCGTCGACGACGATCGCCATCGCGGAGCGCTCTCGTTGTAGATCGGCGAGCAGATCGTCGAGCGGCTTGGTCTCGGGGACGATCACCGGCGGCTTGACCCGCTCGCGGATCGAGGTCTGCGCGCCCTCCGACATCAGCATCCGGACGAGCGAGTTGTTGTGGACGATGCCGAGCACCTCATCGGTGCTCCCGTTCTCGGTGACGACGAGCCGCGTGTGGCCCGATTCGACGCAGCGCTCGAGGGCGTCGGCGACCGTGTCGGCGGCGTCGACGGTAACGACCGCGGGGATCGGCGTCATCACCTGCCGCGCCTCCTGCTCGTGGAGGTGGAAGACGCCCTCGAGCATCCCCGCCTCACCCGGATCAAGCCGGCCGCCGGCCTCGCCCTGGGCGATCAGCAGACGCAGGTCGTTGGCGTTGGAGGGGTCCTCCTCGAAACCGCGGCTCGCGTCGATCCCGACCATCCGCAGCATCCAGTTCGACGTCGCGTTGAGGGCACTCACCAGCGGCCGAAACGCCGCGGTAAAGAGATCGAGCGGTCGGGCGATCCGGCGAGCGACCGCCTCTGGGTGGGTGATCGCGAAGATCTTCGGCACCTGCTCGCCGGTCGTGATGTGGAGGCTGGTCGTGATCAGCAGAGCCAGACCTAAGGCGATCGCGATCGCGAGGCCCTCGCCCACGACCTCGCCGAGCAACGGCTCCAGCTGCGTGGCGATCGCGGGCTCACCGAGAAAGCCGATCCCGATCGAGGCGACCGTGATCCCGGCCTGGCAGGCCGCGAGGTACTCGTCAATCGAATCGAGCTGGCGCAAAGCCACGCGGGCCCCGCGGGCACCCTGGTCGACGAGCTCCTCGAGCTTATTACGCCGCACGCGAACGAGCGCGAATTCGGCCGCAACGAAGAACCCGTTTAGTCCGATCAGCACGACGACGCCGACGAGCAGCAGAAAGGTGCTCATCGCGCCTTCGCGCACGTCCGCGCGACGCCGATTCGGCTGCTACTTCGAGGAGGGTCTTCTTCGCTCATCTAGAAGGTGGGGCACGCTAGCAGGCCAGCTGGGCGTACTGTCCCTACCCATGCGCCGCGCTGCACCACTGGGGCTCGTGCTGCTTGCGCTGGCCGGGGGCTGCGGAGCGCAACCACCCGCACCCACGTCTGGTGCGAGCGCGCCGACCCGTCCGGCCGCCGGCCGCGTCATCGCGGCGCTCGGCGACTCGATCACGGCCGGATCGCCGCTCTGGGATCCGGATCCGGCGACCCGTGGGCAGATCGCCGAGCCCGACGAGCAAAGCCAGTTCGAGTACTGGGCCGCCCGGGGGGAGGACGTCTCTTTCCGCAACTGCGGCGTCTTCGGGGAGCGGACCGACGAAATCGCCACCCGACTCGATGAATGCACCGCCGGGGCCGACGCGATAATCGTCCAGGGCGGGATCAACGACATCGCCCAGGGCCGCCCCGTCACAGAGGCGGCCCGCGATCTCGACGCGATGGTGGCCCGGGGGCTCGAGGTCGGCCTCGAGACGACGATCGTCGAGGTGCTGCCCTGGAACAACGGCTACCCGGATGCGGATCCCGAGATCGTCGCCCTCAACAAGGCGATCGCCCGGATCGGGGAGCGGCGCGGGGTCGAGGTCCTGCCGTTCTACTCGGCGCTCGAGGATCCGGCGGCCCCCGGCCGCATGGCGGCCGAGCTCACGGCCGACGGCGACCATCCCTCGGTCGAGGGCTACCGCGAGCTGAGCGAGCTGATCCCGATCAGGTGAGCGCATCGAGCTCACCGGCGAGCTCGAAGTCGGCGGCCGTCAGACCGCCCTCGGAGTGGGTCGAGATCTTGACGACGACCGTATTCCAGCTGATCTCGAGGTCCGGATGGTGGTTCATCCGCTCGGCGACCGGCAGCAGTCGGTTGACGAACTCGACCGAGCCCTTGAAATCGGCGAGCTCGAAGCTGCGCCTGATCTCATCGCCGGTGCGCGTCCAGCCCTCGAGCCGCGCGAGCGCCTCGGCCACCTGAGTCTCGTCGAGCAGAGCCATGCCCGGAAGAGTCTAAGGCCCACCATCTAGCGCGAGAACGCGACGTACAGGGGCGAACGTCGCGTGCGCATGACCCGCCGGGGTCTAGGGTCTGCGCGATGCGTATCGCGAGCCTTGTCCCATCGGCCACCGAGACCCTGTTCGCGCTCGGACTCGGCGAGCAGGTCGTGGCGGTGACCCACGAATGCGACTTCCCTGAGCAGGCCCTCGAAGCGGCTCAACTGACTCGCAGCGTGCTCCCCGAGGGCCTCGGGCCTGCGGAGATCGACGCCGCGGTGCGCGACCGAACCGACGGGGGTCAGGCGATCTACGAGCTCGACGGCGAGCTCCTGATCGAGCTCGAGCCCGATCTGATCGTCACCCAGGCGCTCTGCGAAGTCTGCGCCGTCTCGGTCGATGACGTCCGCGCCGTCGCCGAGCGGATGTCGCCGCCGCCGCTCGTGCTCCCGCTCGATCCCACGACGCTCGGCGAGGTGATGACCGACATCCGAACCGTTGCGGATGCGGCCGGCGTCCCGGCACAGGGCGATGCCCTCCTAGCGGAGCTCGCCGACCGGATCGAGGTCGTCGCGAGCGCGGTCGCGGCCGGCGAGCGACCCGCCGTAGCGGCACTCGAATGGCTCGATCCGCCGTTCATCGGCGGCCATTGGGTACCGCAGCTGATCGATCTCGCCGGCGGAATCGACGTCCTCGGCCTGCCGGGCGAGCGCTCGCGTACGGCGGAGTGGTCAGACCTCGAGGCCGCGCAGCCCGAGATCGTCGTCTGCATGCCCTGCGGCTACGACGCCGAGCGCTCGGCCCAGGAGGCGTTCGCCTACGAGGACCGGCTCGATGCGCTCGAGGCGCGCGCGGTCTTCGCGGTCGACGCCTCGGCGTACTTCTCGCGCCCCGGACCGCGCCTCGTCGACGGGCTGGAGCTACTAGCCGCCCTGCTGCATCCCGAGCTGACCGGGCCCCCGCTCCCCGGTCGGTCGGTCGCGTTGAGCCTGTAGCGAGCGGACGCGCGCGGCCTCCTTCGGCTTAGATACTCCGTTCTTGGGCACGCGCAGGGCAGAACATCAGGCCGTGATCGCAGGGACTCCCCAGCAGTGCTTCGACGCCCTGACCGACTACGCGGCGATCGTCGAGTGGCAGACGGCGATCAAGGCCTGCGAGGTCCGCGAGCTCGATTCGGCGGGCCGCGGCAAGCACGTCTTCTGGGAGCTCGACGCCAAGGTCAAGTCGGTCTCCTACACGCTCGCCTACACCTACGAGGAGCCGAGCTGGATCGGCTACAAGCTGGTCGAAGGCGACATCTCCGACATCCAAGGCGAGTACACCTTCGAGAATCGTGACGATGAGACGACGCTTGCGACGTTCAGCCTGAAGATCGATCCGGGCATCTGGGTCCCGGGCAAGGTCGTCGAGCTGCTGAGCGGGCAGGTCATGAGGAGCTCGCTCGACGAGCTCAAGACCCACGTCGAAGCGATTTAGCAGAGCGCGAGAGCTCGCCCGCCAGGCCGGGCGTCACGTGCGCTTGACCCCGGTG
>JACCVG010000232.1 GCA_013698335.1 Thermoleophilaceae bacterium | reverse complement strand
TGCTCGCTCCTTCCCGCTGGGAGGGGCTCGGCCTCCACCTGTTCGAGGCGACGGCTTTCGGGATGCCGATCATCACCAACGACAACCCGCCGATGAACGAGGTAGTCGAAGACGAGCTCAATGGGATTTTGGTGCGCGGCTTCGAGGACGGGCAGACGCCGTCGGGCATCCCGGCGTTCGCGCCCGACCAGGAGGAGCTGAGCTGGGCGATCGACCAGATCGCCGACGACGCCCGGCGCGGCCGCTACGCCGAGGGGGCGCTCGAGATGAAGGGCCGGCGCAGTTGGGATCGCACGATCGCGGGCGTCCGCGATCTGCTCGCCCACGCCGGGGTGTGACCCGCAAACTGCGGTTGTCGGGGCCGCTGGGACCTCGGAGCGCCGCCGCCTCCGTCGCTACGATTCTCCGGTGACACCTGTGCCCCCGAGGGTATCGACCGCCGACCTGCCTCTGCTCGCCTCCGGCAAGGTCCGCGATATGTACGAGGTCGGCGAAGACCTCCTGATGGTCGCTTCCGACCGGATCTCGACCTACGACGTCGTCCACCCGAACCCGGTCCCCGGCAAAGGCCAGGTGCTGACCGGGATCTCGGTCTTCTGGTTCGAGCGGACCGGCGCGATCTGCCCGAACCACCTCACCTCCTACACCGACGTTCCCGATGACGCCCGCGGGCGCGCGCTGCTCGTCGAGCGGCTCGAGATGTTCCCGGTCGAGTGCGTCGCCCGTGGGTACCTGACCGGGTCGGGCTGGAAGGACTACCTCGCCACCGGCTCGGTCTGCGGGATCGAGCTGCCGGAGGGGCTGAGCGAGTCCGAGCAGCTGCCCGAGCCGATCTTCACCCCGGCGACCAAGGCCGACGTCGGCGACCACGACGAGAACGTCGATTTCGACCGCGCCGCCCAGATTCTCGGTGACCCGGCGCTGCTCGAGGAGCTCCGCCGTCTCACGCTCGAGCTCTACTCCTTTGCTGCCGACCACGCCCGCGAGCACGGGATCATCCTCGCCGACACCAAGTTCGAGTTCGGCCGTGGCCGCAGCGGCGACATCGTGCTCGGCGACGAGGTGCTGACCCCGGACTCTTCGCGCTTCTGGCCCGCCGAGGGCTACGCGCCGGGCCGCGGGCAGCCCTCGTTCGACAAGCAGTTCGTACGCGACTGGGCCGCCGGCTCGGGCTGGGACAAGAGCCCGCCCGCGCCTGAGCTTCCGGACGAGGTTCTCGCGGGTACGCGTGAGCGCTATGAGGACGCCTACCAGCGGATCACCGGCGAGCCGTTCTCGGCCTGGCTCGAGCGGTCGGGCGCGTGACCAGAGCGCGAGTCCTGATCCGGCCGAAGGCGGGGATCCTCGACCCCCAGGGGCAGACAGTCGAACGCGCGCTCCCGGCGCTGGGCTTCGGGGGTGTCTCGCAGGTACACGTCGGGCGGATGGTCGAGCTCGAGGTCGAGGACCCCTCACGGCTCGAGGACATGTGCGAGAAGCTGCTCGCGAACCCACTGGTGGAGGACTACGAGGTGGTCCTGCTGCCGTGAAGTTCGGTGTGGTCCGATTTCCAGGGTCATGCGATGACGTAGATGCGCTGCTCGCTTGCCGCCGGTTCGGTGATGCGGAGCTGCTCTGGCACGCCGACCCCGGCCTCGGCGACGTCGACGCGGTCGTCATCCCGGGGGGGTTCTCCTACGGGGACTACCTCCGTGCGGGTGCGATCGCGCGGTTCGCGCCGGTGATGGAGTCGGTCGCCGAGTTTGCCCGCGCGGGCGGACCGGTACTCGGGATCTGCAACGGCTTCCAGGTCCTCTGCGAGGCGGGGCTGCTGCCAGGCGCGCTGCTGCCAAACCGTGAGCTGCGCTTCCTCTGCCGTCAGGTCGACGTGCTCGTCGAGCGTGACGACACCTTCTTCACGCGGGCGTGCACGCGCGGCGACGCGCTCTCGATCCCGGTCAAGCACATGAGCGGCCGCTGGTACTCGAGCGAGCGGCGGCTGGCCGAGCTCGAGGAGAACGGCCAGATCACATTTCGCTACGCCCCGGGTCAGAACCCGAACGGCTCGGTCGGGGACGTCGCCGGTGTCTGCAGCGCTGGGGGGAACGTCGTCGGTCTGATGCCCCATCCCGAGCATGCGGTCGACGCTCTGCTCGGCTCGGCCGATGGCGGGATGCTGTTCGCCTCCGCGGCATCGCAGCCGGCGGCGGTCTAGGTGGCTGCCGAGGTCGCCGACCGGCACCGCATTCTCGGCCTGACCGACGCCGAGTACGAACTGATCTGTGAGCGGATCGAGCGCGAACCGAACGATCTCGAGCTCGCCGTCTTCTCCCTGATGTGGTCCGAGCACTGCGCCTACAAGCACTCCAAGAAGCTGCTCCGCCGGCTGCCGACCGAGGGAGCTCATCTGGTGATGGGCCCGGGCGAGAACGCCGGCGCCGTCGACGTCGGCGACGGCCTCGTCTGCGCCTTCAAGGTCGAGTCGCACAACCACCCGAGCGCCGTCGAGCCATTCCAGGGAGCCGCAACCGGCGTCGGCGGGATCCTGCGCGACGTGTTCGCGGTCGGCGCGCGGCCGATCGCGATCCTCGACTCGCTGCGCTTCGGGGAGATCGATTCGCCGCGCAGCCGGTATCTGCTCGAACGTGCCGTCGCCGGGATCGGCCACTACGGCAACTCGATCGGCGTCGCGACAGTCGGTGGCGAGATCTACTTCGAAGCACCGTACGAGCAGAACTGCCTGATCAACGCGATGTGCGCCGGGCTGGCACCCGCCGAGCGGATCACGCGCAGCGCCGCCGCCGGGGTCGGCAACGCTTTGATCCTGTTCGGCGCGCTAACCGGCCGCGACGGGATCGGCGGAGCGTCGGTGCTCGCGAGCGCCGAGCTCGACTCCGACGACGCGTCGAAGCGGCCGAGCGTCCAGATCGGCGATCCGTTCGAAGAGAAGCGGCTGCTCGAGTGCTCGCTCGAGTTGCTCGAGGCCGGGCTGCTGCGCTCGCTGCAGGATCTCGGCGCAGCGGGGCTCAGCTCGAGTGCTTCCGAGATGGCCTCCAAGGGCGAGGTCGGCCTCGACATCGATGTCGCCGTCGTACCGCGCCGGGAGACCGGGATGGAGCCGTTCGAGGTGATGGTCTCGGAATCCCAGGAGCGGATGCTCTGCGTGGTCGAACCCGCCGATGTCGAGGCGGTGTTCGCCGTCTGCGCGCGCTGGGAGGTGCGGGCGACACAGATCGGCACCGTCACCGAGCAGCGGCTGCTGCGGGTTTTCGAGGAAGAGACGCTCGTCGGCGAGATGCCCGTCGCGGCACTGGTCGACGACTGTCCGATCTACGACCTCGAGCCGGAAGCACCCGCCGAGCCGATCTACCCCCAGCCGCGGCGATCGATCGAAGACGGGCTCGATCCCGGCGTGACGCTGCTCGCCCTGCTCGGCTCGCCGAACATCGCGAGCAAGCGCTGGGCCTTCGAGCAGTACGACTGCCTCGTCGGCTCACGCACCGTGCGCCGGCCCGACGCCGCCGATGCGGCGGTCCTCTCGCTCGAGCACGACGGCGGCAGCGGTGCGCTGGCGATGGCGATTGACGGCAACGGCCGCCGGGTCGCCTGCGACCCGTTCACCGGCGCGGCCGAGGCGGTGCTCGAGTGCGCGCGCAACCTGGCCTGCGTCGGCGCCGAGCCCCACGGCCTGACCAACTGCCTCAACTTCGGCAACCCGGAGAAGCCGCACGTCGCCTGGCAGATGACTCGCGCAGTCGAGGGGCTGGCGGTTGGCTGCGAGGCGCTCGGCGTTCCGGTCGTCGGCGGCAACGTCTCGCTCTACAACGAGGGCGGCGGCGGCCCGATCTACCCGACCCCGGTCGTCGGCATGGTCGGCAAGCTGCCCGATCCGACCAAGGTCGCGGGAATCGGCTTTCGCGAAGAGGGTCACGAGGTCGCGCTCGTCGGGCCGTTCGCTCCCGCCCTCGCGGGCTCGGAGGTCGAGAAGCTGCGCGGGAGGCTGGCCGACGGCCTGCCCGAGCTCGATTTCTCCGCCCAGGTCGCGGCCACGCGCGCGGTCGTCGAAGTGGTCCGCTCTGGCGAACTCGGCTCGGCCCACGACGTCGCCGACGGAGGGTTCGCCGTCGCGCTCGCGGAGTCGTGCATGGCCCGCGGCCGCGGCGCCGAGCTCGATCTCCCGGCGGTGCTGCTCGAGTCGGCCTCGCTGGATGAGCTGCTGTTCGGCGAGGGCGCCGGTGGGTTCGTCCTTTCCGGCACCGCTGCGGCGATCGCCCGCATCTCCTCGCTCGCCGATCCCGTGCGCGTGCTTCCGCTCGGCAGGGTTGGCGGCGGATCGCTGGTTGTGAGGGCTGGCGCTGATACCCTTTCCGTAGCAGTCGAGGACATGCGTTCCGCCTGGCAAGGCGGCCTCCGAGACCACATGTCATGACCCCCAACGATCCGATCGTGGACCGTGACGGGCCGCGCGACGAGTGCGGCGTCTTCGGCATATACGCACCCGAGAGCGACGTCGCCCGGCTCGCCTACTTCGCGCTCTACGCGCTCCAGCACCGTGGCCAGGAGTCGGCCGGGATCGCGACCTCCGAGGGACCTCGGATCATGGTCCAGCGCGATGTCGGCCTCGTCCAGCAGGTCTTCGACGAGGCGGGCCTGCAGGCGCTCGCCGGCGAGGTCGCGATCGGCCACGTCCGCTACTCGACGACCGGCTCCTCGGCCTGGGAGAACGGCCAGCCGATCCACCGCGCGGATCGCCACGAGCTGGCACTCGCCCACAACGGCAACCTGATCAACGCTGTCGCCCTCCACACCGAGCTGCGCGAGCAGGGCGTCACCTTCCGCTCGACGTCCGACTCCGAGATCATCGCCGCGCTGCTTTCGACCCATCCCGCCGACACCGTCGAGGACGCGCTGGCAGACGTGATGCCACGTCTGGAAGGAGCCTTCTCGACGGTCGTGATGACCAACGAGTCGGTGATCGCCTTCCGTGACGGAGCGGGTCTTCGGCCGCTGTCGCTCGGCCAGGTCGGCGAGCGCTACTGCGTCGCCTCGGAGACCTGCGCGCTCGACATCATCGGGGCGAAGTTCCTGCGCGACGTCCAGCCCGGGGAGATGATTTCGATCGGAGCGCGCGGGATCGAGACGCGCCAGATCGTCAACGCCCCGCGGCGCGCCTTCTGCGTTTTCGAGCACATCTACTTCGCCCGCCCCGATTCACTGCTCGAGGGCAACCGGACGCAGGTCTCGAGGCGCAAGATGGGTGAGATCCTCTGGCGCCAAGCACCAGTCGATGCCGACGTCGTGATCGCCATCCCGGACTCGGGCAACGCCGCCGCCGCCGGCTACTCGAAGGCGTCCGGAATCCCCAAGGACGATGGGTTGATCAAGAACCGGTACGTCGCACGAACCTTTATCCAGCCCGGGCAGGAGCTTCGCAAGCAGGGGCTGCGGCTGAAGTTCAATCCGATGCCCGAGGTCGTCGCCGGAAAGCGGATCGTCGTCGTCGACGATTCGATCGTGCGCGGCAACACGACGCGTCAGATCGTCAGCATGTTGCGCCACGCGGGCGCCGCCGAGATCCACATGCGCATCTCGGCCCCACCGATCCGCTACCCCTGCCACTACGGGATCGACATGTCGACTTCCGAGGAGATGGTCGCGCACGGCCGCACGGTCGAGGAGATCCGCGATGAGTTGGGCTGCGACTCGCTCGCCTACATCTCGCTGGAGGGGGTCTACGAGGCGATCCGCGCCGGCCGCGATACCCACTGCGACGCCTGTTTCACCGGCGAGTACCCGCTCGAGCACTCCGACCGCGCCGGGGGGAAGTTCTCGATCGAGGAACTGGCGGTCATCCCCACTTGACCGATCGGGGTCTCGACGGATGTCGTACGGGCATTCAGCGCATGTCGGGGCCGGTCCCTCCTACACTCTCTTGCCGATGATCGTCTCCAAGCCACGCCCCGCGCGCGCCCTTCGCGCGACCCTGCTCGCGGTTGGCGCAATGCTCGTCGCGGCTCCGCTGGCCTCGGCCGCGACGGTAACGAGCGACTACGCGCCCGATGCCGTCTCGCGAAACTTCAGTGCCGGGGAGGGTGGTTGGACCTCGAGTGTCTTCTACGCGGGCGGTTGCCAGCCCGGCGTGACCTGTCCGCGGGTCACCAACTCCTTCATCCCGGGAGGCGGCACGGGTGGAGCCTCCGACGGGCACATCCGGACCGCTCTTTCCAGTCCGCTCGGGATCCCGGCGCAATCAAACGGCGTGTGGCTGAGCCCGGCGTTCGTCTACCAGGGTGCCGGAGGTCAGCGCCCCGACGCGGTCGCTTTCGCGCTCAGCTTCCGCGGCGCGGTCGCAGCGCTGCTCGGCAACGGCGACAGCGCCAGCTTCTTCGTCGACATCGTCCAGCAAGGGGGCCCGGGCGCGCTCCAGGTGATTGGCGGGCAGTCGCTCGCAGACAGCGAGGACTGGCGTGCTCAGGGACCGATCGGCATCAACCCGGCGAGCCTCGAGATCGGTGCTGCCTACCAAATCCGCATCACGACCAGCTATCAGACCGGTGTCAGCGCGACGCCGAGCGCCTCCGCCGACTACGACGACGTGCTGTTGCGGGCTGTCCGCGAAGTCTCGGACGGCGACGGCGACGGTGGTGGCGACGGCGACGGCGACGGCGGCGGCGGCGGCGGCGGAGACGACAAGCCGACGCGCGAGTGCCTGCCCGGCGTCGGGCGGATCGCGAAGGATAGCGTCGGAAGGCTGCGCCTCGACGATTCACGCAACCGGCTGATCTCCCGCTCCCGGACCAACCCGCGGATCAGCGGTAACTCGGTCCGCTTCTGCGTCGAGGGCGGAGGGATTGTCGGCGTGGCGTTCCGCAAGGGCCGCGCGATCGCAATCGTCACGAAGGCGCAGGGTTACCGCTTGAACGGGATCGACATCGGGGATTCCCGATCCTCGTTCTCCAACGGTAAGACCGCGAAGAAGCTCAGCCGCGATCTGTACCGCGTGGGCGATGGGTTCGTCGGGCTGAGGCGCGGCTTCGTGAGCCAGCTGGGGTTGGCCCAGAAGAAGCTGCTCAAGAAGCGCGCCAAGCTCGCCGCGGCGATCGAGCTGGCCGTCGAGTAACGGTTCGGTCCGACCCGCTAACAAGCCGTGCTCTCGGACCGAGGATGGCCGTCCCACTAGCTAGTCTGGCCGCGTGGATCTAGATCACGCGCTGCTCGACAATTTCGGTTTCGCGACCTTCCGCCCGGGGCAGCGCGAGGCTTGCGAGGCGGCGCTGGCGGGTCGTGACGCGCTCGTCGTCATGCCGACGGGCTCGGGGAAGTCGCTCTGCTACCAGCTGCCGGCCCTGGTCTCCTCAGACCTGACCGTGGTCGTCTCGCCGCTGGTCGCCTTGATGCAGGACCAGGTCGAGGTGCTCACCGCGCGCGGGTTCGGTGATCGCGTCGCGCTCGTCAACGCCCAGCAGGACGCCGCCGCCAATCGCGCGACGATCGAGCGCGCCGGCTCGCTGCGGCTGCTGTACGTCGCCCCGGAGCGGTTCGGCTCGCGCGGGTTCATCGATGCGCTGCGCGAGCGCGCCCGGATCGGCCTGTTCGTCGTCGACGAAGCCCACTGTGTCTCCCAGTGGGGCCATGACTTCCGGCCGGACTACTTCCGGCTCGCCGAGCGCGCGTGTGCGATCGGAGCACGATCGCTGATGGCATCGACGGCGACGGCTACGCCGCGGGTCGCGCTCGACATCGTCAAGCGGCTCGGCCTGCGCGAGCCCGCGAGCGTCGCGACCGGATTCGACCGGCCCAACCTGTCGTTCGTCGTCGTCCGGCCCAGTGCGCACGAGAAGCTCGGCTTGCTGCTCGGCGCCTTGCGCGATCCAGCCTCCCGCCCGGCGATCGTCTACGCCGGGACCCGCGCTGGGACCGAGGAGCTCGCCAAGTCGATCAGGTCCGAGCTCGGGGTCGAGGCGCTTCCCTACCACGCAGGGATCGATCGCGATCGTCGGGCCGCGACCCAGCGGAGTTTTCTCGCCAACGAGATCGAGGTCGTCGTCGCGACCAACGCCTTCGGGATGGGGGTCGACAAGCCGAACGTCCGGACCGTCGTCCACGCGACCGTTCCCTCGTCGCTTGAGGCCTACTACCAGGAGGCCGGTCGCGGGGGCCGCGATGGACAGCCCGCTCGCGCGCTGCTGCTCGCCGAGAACCGCGACAAGGCCCTGCACGTCCACTTCATCAAGCGGGACGAGCTCGGCGAGCAGATTCCCGGACAGTTCGTCGCGGCGCTCGCGGCCGCGGCTCAGGCGGACGGGTCGTTCGACCTGGCGGCGTCCGCGCTGGCTCGCGGGGCGGGCTGTGGGGCGGAGACGGTCCGCTCGCTGATTGCCCACCTCGCTCGCGCGGAGGTGATCGACCCGCTTCCCTCGGCGCCAGATCGCGTCGCGGGCCGCGTCGTCGGGCCGCTCGATCGCCGCGCCGAGGGGCTCGTGCGGGCGTCGGCGGCCGAGGGCGTGCGGATTCGCTGGCGTCAGTACCGGGAGATCTGGGCGTTCGTGGAGAGCGCGGTCTGCCGGCGCCGCGCCGTCCTGCGCCACTTCGGCGATCGATCGGATCCGGCTCCGACCGCCGGTTGCTGCGACATTTGCGACCCGGCGTTGCTGCCCGTCCCCGCCAAGCCCAAGCCGATCCGGCTCGAGGGGCTCGACGAGGCGATCATCCACGTCGCCCGCACGGCGAAGCCGCGCGTCGGGCGGACGACCTGCGCCGAGATCTTGCACGGGGCCCGGACCAAGAAGATCCAGCGCAACGCCTACGACGGGCTCGCCGCCTACGGCAGCTCGGCGGCGATGCGCCGCGCCGACATCCTCACTCGGATCGACGAGCTGATCGCGAGCGACCGGCTGACCACCACCGGGGGGACCTACCCGGTGCTCGCCGTGCCCGGCGGCGGCCGCACGAACCAGTGAGCCTGCGCATCGTCGTGCTCGTCTCGGGCGAGGGCACCAACCTCCAGGCGCTGATCGACGGGGTGCACGGCCAGGGCGGCATCGAGATCGTCGGGGTCGCTGCTAGCCGCCCCGAGGCACCCGGGCTCGAACGCGCCCGCCGCGCGGAGATCCCGGCGGCCTGCTTCGAGATCGCTGATTTCGCCGACCGTGACGCGCGCGACGGCGCGCTCGGCGACTGGATCGAGGGGCAGTCGGCGGAGCTCGTCGTGCTGGCCGGCTGGATGCAGCTTCTCAGCCGGGGGTTGGTCGAGCGGCTCGCCGGTGCGATCATCAACGTCCATCCCGCCCTGCTGCCGGCGTTCCCCGGTCTGCACGCGATCGAGCAGGCGATCGCGCACGGCGTCAAGGTCGCCGGCGTGACGGTTCACTTCGTTGACGAAGGCGTCGACAGCGGGCCGATCATCCTGCAGCGCGCGTTCGACCTTCCGTATGCTGCGAGCGTCGAGCGGATCGAGGAGATCGTCCATGGGATCGAGCACGAGCTGCTCCCTCGAGCAGTTCGGCTGATTGCCAAGCGGGCGGTTCGGCGAGACCCAAAGAACCCGCGCGTCGTGCTGATCGAGGAGGAACACGAAAGTGGCTGAACAGGATGACGCGCCGGCGGCCGCCGAGACCCAGCCCAGGGTCAGGCGAGCGCTGCTGAGCGTCTCGGACAAGCGCGGTCTGGTCGAGTTCGCGAGCGGGCTCGTCGAGCTCGGCGTCGAGATCGTCTCGACCGGAGGGACCGCCCAGGCGCTGGCCGACGGAGGGATCGAAACGCGCTCGATCGCCGACTACACGGGCTTCCCGGAGATCCTCGACGGCCGGGTCAAGACGCTCAACCCCCGCATCCACGCCGGGCTGCTCGCGATCCGTGACGACCCCGAGCACCTTCGGACCCTCGCCGAGCAGGAGATCGAGCCGATCGATCTCGTCTGCGTCAACCTCTATCCGTTCGAGGCGACCGTCGCGCGCCGCGACGTCTCCGACGCCGAGGTGATCGAGAAGATCGACGTCGGCGGCCCGACGATGATTAGGGCTGCGGCCAAGAACCACGCTTTCGTCGCGATCGTCGTCGAGCCGGAGAGCTACGACGCCGTGCTCGACGAGCTGCGCGCGGGCGGTGAAACGCTCTCGGACCAGACCCGTCAGGCACTCGCCGCGGACGCGTTCGCCCACACGGCGCGCTACGACGCCGCGATCGCGAGCTGGTTCGCGCGCCGCGGCAGCGTCGACTTCCCGCCGCTGATCGCCGTCGCGTGGGAAAAGGAGCTTGATCTTCCCTACGGAGAGAACCCGCATCAGCGCGCGGCCTTCTACTCGCAGGCCCGCGCCCGGACCCATCTGCTCTCGCAGGTATCGCAGCTGCACGGCAAGGAGCTCTCGTTCAACAACCTGCTCGACCTCGACGCGGCTCGACGGCTGATCGACGAGTTTGAGCTGCCGGCGAGCGTGATCGTGAAGCACAACAACCCCTGCGGGTGTGCGATGGAGCGCGACGTCAACACCGCCTTCGAGCACGCGCTGGCGACCGACCGGATGAGCGCCTTCGGCGGCATCTTCTGCTTCAACCGCCCGGTCGATCGCGCCCTTGCCGAGCAGCTCTCGGAGATCTTCGTCGAGCTCGTCTTCGCGCCCGGCTACGACGACGCAGCCCTCGATATCCTCCAGGCCAAGCCGAACGTCCGAATCCTCGTCGACCACGAGCGCCGCGACGAGTCCGTGACCGAGTGGGACATGAAGCGCGTCCGCGGTGGCCTGCTGCTGCAGGATCGTGACCGCCACGTCGAGACGCGCGATGAGATGGAGGTCGTGACCGAGCGCAAGCCGAGCGACTCGGAGTGGGGCGACCTGCTGTTCGCCTGGAAGGTCAGCCGCCACGTCCGCTCCAACGCGATCGTGCTCGCCAAGGACCTCGCCACGGTCGGCGTCGGGGCCGGGCAGATGAGCCGGGTCGACTCAGTCCGGGTCGCGATCGAGAAGTCGCGCGACTGGGACGCTGCGATGACCCCGCCGCTGGCCGGGGCGGCGCTCGCCTCAGACGCCTTCTTCCCTTTCGCCGACGGGCCGCAGACCGCATTTGACGCCGGCGTCACTGCCGTGATCCAGCCGGGTGGCTCGCAGCGCGACCCGGAGGTCGTCGAGGCGGCCGACGCGGCGGGCGCGGCGATGGTCTTTACCCGCCGCCGCCACTTCCGGCACTAGCGCCGGTTGTGATGC
>JACCVG010000153.1 GCA_013698335.1 Thermoleophilaceae bacterium | reverse complement strand
AGACCGAGCTGATCGGCGAGGACGGCGAGCCGGTCGAGGGCGCGGCCGACGAGGGGGGCGAGGACTCCTCCGCGAGCGAGGACGGCGACTCCGGCGACTCCGGCGGCGACGACTCCTGAGGCTGCTGCGGCGGCGCGGTTCCGGAAGCGGGACGGCACCCGTGGACTGGTTGGTCGTAGGGCTCGGTAATCCGGGTGACCGGTACGCGCGTACGCGCCACAACATCGGCTTCGAGGTCGCCGAGCTGCTCGGCTCGCGCTGGGAGTTGCCGCGCGCCAAGCAGCGCTTTGCCGGCCTCTACACCGACGGACGAACCGGACCCGGCGGGCCGCGTGTCGGATTGCTGCTGCCCCAGACCTTCATGAACGAGTCGGGACGCTCGGTCGGGCCGGCCCGCGGAGCCACCGGCATCCCGCTGGAGCGCGTGCTCGTCCTCCACGACGAGATCGATCTCCCGTTCGGCGAGGTCAAGACGCGCCTCGGCGGCGGGCTCGCCGGTCACAACGGGCTCAAGTCGCTGAACCGCGACATCGGGGGGCCGGATTTCCACCGCGTGCGGATCGGCGTCGGCCGCCCGGACAGCACCGACCCCGAGATCGTCTCGGCACACGTCCTCGGCCGCTTCTCCGAGCCTCGTACGGAAGTCGAGGCGCTGATCGTCGCGGCCGCCGACGAGGCCGAGCGGTTAGTCCACGCCTGAGCTGCACCGGCGTCGGTCGCCCTGGACTAGGCTGTCTCCCCCGCGCCGCGCGAAGGGTGGCGCCCAAGAGTGTCTGGAGGACCCAATGTCGAAGTTTCGTAGCCGACGTAACGCGCTCCTAGGGGCGGCTATCTCGATCTCGGCGATGCTGGTAGTCGTCGGCACGGTCAGCGCGCAGCGCGACGCCCGTCCCTCGACTTCACGCGCAGATCTCTGCGAGGCATCCGAGAAGCAGCTGTTCCGGATCGTCGACGCCGAGGTTCAGATCGGGAACGAGAACTTCGACGACTTCTTCGTCGGCTCGCGCGGCCCGGACATCCTGATCGGCTACAGCGGAAACGACATTCTGATCGGCAACGGCGGCGACGACCTGATCTGCGGTGGTGAAGATGACGACCAGCTCGTTGGCGATGGCCGATCCAAGGGCGGCGCCGGCGGCGACGACCTGATCATCGGCGCCTCCGGCAACGATGAGCTGATCGGCGACAACAACGGCGGCTCGGGCGCCGGAGGCGACGACATCCTGCGACCCGGTTCGGGCAAGGATCGCTCGGTCGGCGACAATGACGGCGGCGGCGGTACGGGCGGCGAGGACAGGATCTTCGACGCGCAAGGTAACGATGTCCTGATCGGCGACAGCGTGGGCAGCGGCGGCGGAGCCGATGACGTCCTGCGCGCCGGCACCGGCGATGACGAGATCCGCGGCCAGGGCGGCGACGACCTGCTGGCCGGCGCCCAGGGATCGGACGCCCTCGCGGGTGGTCCCGGCGATGACGAGTGCGACGGAGGCTCTGGCGATGGCGACACCGCCGACGCCGAGTGTGAAACCGTCGTCGGCGTTCCGTAGTCGGCCGGCTCCCTCGGGCGCCTAGACTCGAACGAGTGCCAGCGGCCGCGCACGCGCGCGGTCGCTTGGCCTGTCCATGTCCCTGCGCCAACTGCTCACATCCGCCCGTGGCGACGGTTCCTTCGAGGAGCTGGTCGCCGCCTGCTCGCGGGGTGGCGCGGAGCGGATCTTCGTCTCCTCAAGCCTGCGGCCGTTCCTGCTTGCGGCGTTGCTCGACACCGAGCCCGATCGACCGGCGCTCGTGGTGGCAGCCGACGATCGTGCCGCTCGTGACCTGGCGGCCGATCTCCGTCAGTTCCTGGAGCCGCGCCCGGTTCGCTTCTATCCCTCGCGCGGGGTTCGCTACGAGTCGCACCTCGCGCCCCCGCCGCACCTCGTCGGGTTGCGCGTTGCTGCGCTCGACGCCTTGCTGGCCGAGCCTGAGGGCGCTGGCGCGGCCGTCGTCGTTGCATCCGCCGCCGCGCTGACTGAGAAGGTCCCCGACCCCGACTTGCGTCCGCACAGCTTCACGCTCGCGAAGGGCGAGCTGGTCGACCTCAACGAGCTCGGCGAGCGGCTTGTCGCGGCCGGCTACGAGCGCGTCGACCAGGTCGAGGACCGCGGGCAGTTCGCGGTTCGCGGCGAGATCCTCGACGTCTTCCCGGCGACCGAGGAGCGCGCGGTCCGCTGCGAGCTGTTCGACATCGAGATCGAGCGGCTCGCGTTCTTCTCCACGTTCACCCAGCGGTCGCTCGAAGAGGTCGAGCGGATCGAGCTGGCCCCAGCAGCGGAACTCGCAGCCGAGCACCGGGAGTTGGCCGAGATCGCCGCGCTGGAGAGTGTCGAGGACCGGCCGGACATCGCGGAGCTGCTCCCGGTCGATCGGTTCTGCGAGTTGTTCGATCTGCTGCCGAGTGACGCCTGGGTTGCCGTGGCGGCCGATGAGGAGCTCGCGCCGGCCCTGATCGATCACTGGAACGACGTCACGACGAGCTTCCATGATGCCGAGGCGCATCACCTCTACGTCTCCCCCGACGCGCTCGGCGAGACGCTCGAACGGCGTGGCGCGCTGCGGTTCTCGTCGATCTCGGGCGATCAGCCGCACGCCTTTCGCGCCCAGAGCGCGGATACCGCCGCGCGCTCGTTGCGCGACGCCGAGCCCGAGCTCGAGAAGCTCGTCCGCAGCGGCTACCGGACCGTCGTCGCCTGGTCACGTCGCGGCGAGGCAGAAAGGGCGCGCTTCAACCTCAACCGCTTGGACGCGGGCTTCCTCGATGGCCGTCCGCTCGGCGACGACCCGGGGCTCAGCTTCGCCGTCGCCGGCCTGCGGCTGGGCTTCATCGCCCCGACGATGAAGCTCGCGATCATCCCCGAGCACCGCTTGCTCCGGCGACGCTCGGCGGCTCGTCTCGACGGCCCGGGCACCGGTGCGCACGCCCTCGCCTCGTTCACCGACCTGCGAGCCGGGGATGCGGTCGTGCACGAGGAGCACGGGATCGCGCGTTTCTCGGGCTTCGACACCAAGACGGTCGGCGGCGTCACCCGCGACTACCTCGAGCTCGAGTACCGCGATGGCGACCGCGTCTTCGTTCCGTCGGATCAGCTTCACCGGATCAGCCGCTACGTTGGCGCCGAAGCCGGCGACCCGCCGCTCTCGAAGCTCGGCGGCAAGGCTTGGGAGCAGATGAAGCTGCGCGCCCGCCGTTCCGCCCAGGCGCTCGCCGGCGAGCTGATCAACCTCTACGCCGAGCGCAAGCGCCGCGCGGGTCACGCGTTCGCCCCGGACGGCGAGTGGCAGCTCGAGTTCGAGCAGGCGTTTCCATTCCGCGAGACCGCCGACCAGCTCGAGGCGATCGACGTCGTCAAGGCCGACATGGAAGAGGCCCGCCCGATGGATCGCTTGATCTGTGGTGACGTCGGCTATGGGAAGACGGAGGTCGCGCTGAGGGCGGCCTTCAAGGCGGCGGCCGACGGCAAGCAGGTGATGTTCCTCGTCCCGACCACGGTGCTCGCCCAGCAGCACCACGGCACCTTCACCGAGCGTCTGCGCGACTATCCGTTCAGGATCGAGGTCGCGTCGCGATTCCGGTCGGTGGCCGAGGTCCGGACGGCGATCGCCGGCTTCGCCGAAGGCAAGGTCGACATCCTGATCGGCACGCATCGGATCCTCTCGCGCGACGTGCGCCCGAAGGATCTCGGGCTCCTGATCCTTGATGAGGAGCAACGTTTCGGCGTCAAGCAGAAGGACCTGCTGCGACAGCTGCGGCTACGGGTCGATGTCCTCTCGCTCTCGGCGACCCCGATCCCCCGCACCCTCCAGATGTCCCTGGCCGGCCTGCGCGACATCTCGGTGATCGAGACGCCCCCCGAGGGCCGCCGACCTGTCAGGACCTATGTCGGGGAGTATGACGAGGAGCTCGTCCGGACTGCGATCGACCGCGAGCGCGAGCGCGGCGGGCAGAGCTTCCTCCTGCACAACCGCGTCGAGTCGATCGACGAGGTCGCCGAGGGCGTGCGCGCGCTCTGCCCGCGCTCGCGGGTCGTGGTCGCGCACGGGCAGATGGAGGAGAAGCAGCTCGAGCAGACGATGCTCGGTTTCCTGCGTGGCGAGGGCGACGTACTGGTCTGCACGACGATCGTCGAGTCGGGCCTCGACATCTCGAGCGCGAACACGCTGATCGTCGAGCGGGCCGATCAGCTCGGGCTCGCCCAGCTCTACCAGATCCGCGGTCGGGTCGGCCGCTCGCGAGAGCGCGCCTACGCCTATCTCTTCTACCCGTCGGCGGCGACGCTGACCCCCGAAGCCGCCGCTCGGCTCGCGACCCTTTCCGACTACACAGAGCTGGGCAGCGGCCTCAAGATCGCCATGCGCGACCTCGAGATCCGGGGGGCGGGCAATCTGCTCGGTGACGAGCAATCCGGCCACGTCGCGGCAGTCGGGTTCGAGCTCTACGTCGGGATGATCGATCGGGCGGTCGGCGAGCTCGGCGGCACGGCAGCCGAGGAGGCTCCCGATCCGGTGCGGATGGACGTTGCCGTCGACGCCTACGTTCCGGCCGACTACGTCTCCTACGAGAGCGCCAAGATCGAGGTCCACCGCCGGATCGCCGGCGCGCGTGAGATCGCCGACCTGATCATCCTGCGCGAAGAGCTCGACGATCGGTTCGGGCCGGTGCCCGTGGCGCTCGAGAACCTGATCTCCCTCCAGAACGCGCGGATCAAGCTCGGCACGGCGGGCGCCCGGGCGGTGACCTTCCGGTCGGGTCGTCTCGCCGCCTCGCCGATCGATCTCGGCGAGGCCGGCCGAGATCGGCTGGAGGCCGCGTTGCCGGGCGTAGAGATCGATTCCGGGCGCGCCACCGTGGCGTTGCGCGTACCCGACGATCCCGGCGAGCGACTCGCGGCCGTCGTCGCAGCCGCCGAGGCGATCCTCGAGGCCGCCAGCGAGCCGCCGCGGGAGACCGACTGAGCCAACGGCAGGGGTCTTCCGCTAGCATGCCGCCGCCGTGAGCCAGTTTGCGCGCAGACTCGTCGGCCTGACGGCCACAGCGGCCATCTTCGTCGTCGTTTCTGGCTGCGGCAACAGCGTTCCGACCAACGCGGTCGCGCGGGTCGGCGACGCGACGATCACGAAGGAGTCCTTCGGCCATTGGCTCGAGGCCGCCGCGCGTTCTTCGCAGCCGCCGGGCACACCTTCGGGGCAAATCATCGTCCCCGATCCGCCTGAGTTCACCGAGTGCGTGACTGCCGCCCAGGCGCTTCCGGTGCCCAAGGGCGCACCCGAGCCGACCGACGCCCAGCTGAAGACCCAGTGCAAGCAGCAGTACGACCTTCTCAGGCAGCAGGTGATGGCGTTCCTGCTCCAGGCCGAGGCGATCACACAGGAAGCCGAGGAGCGCGACGTCTCGGTCAGTGATGCCGAGGTTCAGACCCAGTTCGAAGAGGTCAAGGCGCAGACCTTCCCGAAGCCCGAGGAGTACACCGAGTTCCTCGAGACCTCGGGCCGCAGCGAGGAGGACCTGCTCTTCCAGACGCGTCTTGACCTGCTCTCGGAGCGGCTTCGTGAAGACGTCGTCGCCGACGCTCCGGAGCCGACGACCGCCGAGATCCAGACTTACTACGAGGAGAACGGGGAGCAGCCGCCGATCGGCGAGCCCGAGACCCGCGACCTGATGGTCATTCTCACCGAGGATGAGGCCGAGGCCGAGCGTGCCCGCAATGCGATCGAGTCGGGGCGACCGTTCGCCGCGGTCGCCGAGCAGTTCTCGATCGACGAGGTGTCGAAGCAGAACGACGCGAAGCTCGAGGATGTCGCCGAGGGTCAGCAGGAGCCGGCGCTCGACGAGGCCGTCTTCAGCGCCGAACGCGGCGAGCTGGTCGGTCCGATCGAGACGCAGTTCGGCTGGTACGTGTTCGAGGTCACCGGCATCACGCCCGGATCCAAGCAGAGCCTCGAGGACACCCGGCCCGCGATCATCGAGCTGCTCACCCAGCAGCGCGACCAGGAGCTGCTCAACACCTTCGTCGAGGAGTTCCAGGAACGGGCCGAGAAGAAGACCACCTGCGCCAAGGGCTTCGAGGTCCAGGGTTGCTCCAACGCGCCCGAGCCTCCGAGCACGACTTCGGGCGCTCCCGCCGCGCCGGGAGGCACACCCGCACCGGGCCCGGCCC
>JACCVG010000203.1 GCA_013698335.1 Thermoleophilaceae bacterium | reverse complement strand
CTGTACAACCTCGGCAATGCGCTGCGCCTGGCCGACCGTCCGGGCGAGGCGATCCCGATCCTCGAGCAGCGGATGGAGATCGACAACCAGCTCCCGACGGTCAGGCGGGAGTTGAAGCTCGCGCGCGAGCAGGCGGCCGCTCAGGGCAACTGAACCGTCCCGTCGATCGCGACCGCGACGTCGCCGCCGACACGCACGCCAGCGCCCTCGATGCGGGCCTCGATCGAACACAATCTGCCGATCTCTCCGCCCTGCGAGATATCGATCCGCTTCAGGCTCGCGCGTGCGTCGAGATAGGCGCACAGCGGCCCGGCTGCCGAGCCGGTTCCGGGATCCTCGCCACCCGGGACGTTCGCGGAGAACATCCGCGCCCGCACGCGGCCGGTGTTCGTCTCACACCAGACCAGGAAGAGGGTGTCGCAGCCGTGGCGAGACCCGAACGCCGTGATCGCAGCGAGATCGGGCGTCGCTTCCGGGAGCGCGGATCGCTCCGCGACAGGCGCGATCAAGTGCACCATCCCGGTCGACACGAACTGGGGCGGTAGCTCGGGGTGGGCGCGCCCGGCGTCGAGCCCCGCGAGCGCCATCACCTCGCCGGGATCCGGTTCGATCCCGAACTGCGCCGGATCCTGGAGCATCGACGCGTGCCAGTGGTTGCCTTCGCGGCGCACCGAGACCGGCTGCAGGCCGGTGCCGGTCTGCTGGACGAACTCCGCCTGTTCGAGGCCGCGCTCGCGCGCGACTGCAACCGCTGTCCCGAGCGAGGGGTGCCCCGCGAACGGCACCTCGCCGCCGATCGTCAGGATCCGGTTGCGGTAGTCGGCGCCGGGCTGGTCGGGCGCCTGGACGAAGGTCGTTTCCGACAAATTGGTCGCGCGCGCGAAAGCGAGCATCGTCTCCTCCGAGATCAAGTCGGCGTCATGGACGACGGCGAGCGGATTGCCCACCAGTTGGCGGTCGCTGAAGACGTCGAGAACGGTGTAAGAGTGAGAGGCCGTGGCGCAGGTTATCCTCGGCGCCGATGGACCTGACCCTCTCGCCCGAGGAAGCCGCCTTCCGCGAGGAGTTGCGTGCGTGGATCGA
Organism: Thermoleophilaceae bacterium; assembly: GCA_013698335.1. Lineage (GTDB taxonomy): Bacteria > Actinomycetota > Thermoleophilia > Solirubrobacterales > Thermoleophilaceae > JACCVG01. Next base: position 4,139 of record JACCVG010000203.1, on the reverse strand, counting down.
AGCCAACAGCCCGGGCCGCGAGCCCGAGGGCGACGAGGCGGCCTTCGAGTTTCGCAAGCGGTGGCAGCGCGAGCTCGACGCTGCGGGCTGGGCCGGGATCTCCTGGCCGAAGGAGTACGGCGGTCGCGGCGCGAGCCTGATCGAGCAGGCGATCTTCAACGAGGAGATCGTTCGCTCCAAGGCGCCTCCGATGGCCAATGTGCTCGCGCTGGCGATGGGCGGGCCGACGGTCATCGCCCACGGCGACGAGGACCAGAAGGAGCGCTACCTGCCGCCGATCCTCTCGGCGGAGGAGATCTGGTGCCAGGGGTTCTCCGAGCCGGATTCGGGTTCTGACCTCGCTTCGCTCAAGACCCGCGCCGAGAAGACCGACGGCGGCTGGTCGGTTACCGGGCAGAAGGTCTGGACGACGTTCGCCCACCACGCGAAGTGGTGCATGCTCGTCGCCCGCACGGACCGCGACGTCCCCAAGCACAAAGGGCTGACCTATTTCCTGATGGACATGGAGCAGGACGCCGTCCAGGTCCGGCCGCTAGTCCAGATCACGGGCGAGTCCGAGTTCAACGAGCTGTTCATCGAAGACGCCTACATCCCCGACGAGAACGTCGTCGGAGGGGTCGGCAACGGCTGGATGGTCGCGATCACGACGCTGATGCACGAGCGCGCGACGCTCGCCTTCGGCCTCCAGGTCCAGGTCCAGATCGCGTTGCTCCAGCTGCGCGAGCTCGTCATCGAGCGCGGGCTCGAGAATGATCCGATCGTGCGTCAGCGGATCGGTCAGCTGACGATCGAGGCCGAGGTCCTGCGGCTCAACGCCTACCGCGGCCTGACCCAGATCATGAAGACGGGGGTTCCCGGCCCCGAGGGGTCGCTCGGCAAATGGCAGTGGTCCGAGGTAAACCAGTCGCTGACCGAAGCCGCGATGGAGATCCGCGGTGCCGAGGCGCCGTTGCTCGAATCGGACTGGGCGTACCGCTTCCTGCGCGCACGGGCGAACTCGATCGAGGGCGGGACCACCGAGATCCTCAAGAACATCGTCGCCGAACGGGTGCTCGGTCTGCCGCGGATGGGCGCCAAGTGAACTTCGACCTCAACGACGACCAGCGCTCGATAAAGGCGACCGCCGCGGAGTTCCTGGCAGCTCGCTTCAAGCCCGACCACGTCCGCGAGCTCGCCGAGGCCGGCTCATACGACGAGGGCGTCTGGAAGGAGATGTGCGAACTCGGCTGGCCCGGGATCTTCATCCCCGAGGAGCACGGCGGTCAGGGTCTCGGCCAGGTCGAGCTGGTCGTCCTGATGGAGGAGCTCGGCCGTGTGCTCGCCCCGAGCCCGTTCTTCTCGAACGCCGCCGCCGGGCTCGTGATTCAGACCGCGGGCAGCGAGGAGCAGCGCGCGCGCTGGCTCCCGGGGATCGCCTCCGGCGAGCTGCGCGGCACCGTCGGCGAGGTCTCGGGTGACCGGGCTCCGCTGGTCGCCGATGCCGACTCTGCGGAGCTGATCGTGCTGCTCGACGGCGATTCGGCGACCGTCGTCGAAGGCCCGCTCGGAGAGCGCGTCGAGACGCTGGACTCAACCCGCCGATTCTCGGCGGTGGAGGCCCGGGCCGGCGAGCAGCTGGCAGGCGACCCTGAGCCGGGGCGGGACCGGATCGCCGGTGCGCTCGCGGCCGAGCTCGTCGGCGTCGCACAACAGACGCTCGACATGGCCGTCGACTACGCCAAGCAGCGCAAGCAGTTCGACACGCCGATCGGGGCCTACCAGGGCGTCTCGCACCGTTGCGCCCAGATGCTGCTCGAGGTCGAGGGTGCGCGCGCGGCCGCCTACTACGCGGCCTGGGCGGCCGACGCCGAGCCCGAGACGCTCGCGCTCGCGGCATCGATGGCCAAGGCCTACGCCTCCGACGCGGGCTGGCGCGTGACCGCCTCCTCGCTCCAGGTCCACGGCGGGATCGGCTTCACCTGGGAGCACGACCTCCACTTCTTTCTCAAGCGGGCAAAGGTCGACGGCCACCTGTTCGGCACAGCGCGCGAGCACCGCGACCGCGTCGCCGCCCTCTCGGGACTCGGACTTCTGACAACGACCAGGTAAGGGGTATTCAATGGTAATCAGGGGAGTATTGGGCGGGATAATCGGACTGATCATCACGCTCGTAATCGTGTTCTTCGTCGTCAAGCCGGCGCTCGACAACACCAACGAGCAGGTCGATCGCTCGCTGGACATCGTCGAGCAGCAGGTCGATGAGTCCAACGCGCAGATCGACGAGTCGCAGGCGCAGCTCGATCAGGAGCTCGAGCAGGCCGACAAGGCACTCGACAAGGCCAACGGCGGCGGAGCAGCCGTCGACAGCGCTCAGAAGCAGCTCGACTGCGTCCAGGCGGCCGGAACCGACGTCGAGGCGCTCGCCGCCTGCGGCGGCCCCTAATCTCGCGGGGCGGGCGCTCGGCTCAGGACTGGCCGAGGCGCCCGCCCACGAACTGCGTGAGGCCGGCGATCCGCTGCTCGATCGCGCCGCAGCCGCGCTGCTCGAGCGCTGTCGTGATCTCGTCCGGCTCGAACATCTTCATCCCGCTGACCGGCGCTATCAGCCCGTCGAGCGGTCGAAGCGGGGCAAAGCGCGAGCGGACCGAGGTGAAGATCGCGATCCGACCACCGGGCCGAAGAGTGGCCAGCATCCGCTCGAGCGCCGCGAACGGGTCCTCGAACAGGTGTAGCGCGGCGAAACAGCAGACGCCGTCGAAGGACCCCGGTTCGAACGGCAGCTCGAGCACGCTCGCGCGGACGTAGGCGAGTACGCCGTCGAGTCGTGCGGCGCGCGTATCGGTGACTGCGCGGGCGAGCATCGTCTCCGAGACGTCGACTCCGATGACGAGCCCGTCCGATCCGACCGCGCGGGCAAACGAGCGGCTGAAGTTGCCAGTCCCGCAGGCGATGTCGAGCACCCGGTCATCGGCCGACATCGACAGCATCCGCCGCGCGATCACCTGCTCGTCCTCCATGCCCGGACCGAATAGCCCCTTGGCGATGCGGCCGAGGCCCGGCCGCCACCAGCGCTCGTAGATCGTCGGAACCAGGCTGGTCAGCATCAGGTCCTGTGTGCGGCCGGTCGATGGCGGCGCCTGGGCGCCGATCAGGTCGAGATACCCGTTGCGGACGACAGGGCTGGTCGGTCTCAGCGCGGGCTGGATCAGGCCCATGCAGTGATCGAGCGCCGGTCCGGCGCCGACGCCCTGGACGGACGGCGTCACCGGCGGGGATCGCTCGCGCGCTGCAGACTGGGGAGCGGGCGCTCGCCCGCGCCCGGCCCGCCGCGGTGTTCGCCGTCGAAGGCGATCTCCTCGAGCCGTACCATCTCTCGTTCGCCTGCGATCCGGACTTCATGGTGGGCGTCCAGCCCCGCGATCAGGTTGCGGATCCGGTTGCGGATCTGGAGCGCGAAGTGGGGCGTCGAGGGCCCTATCAGCGCGTGCAGGTCCTCGATCGTCGGCTCACGGCCGGCGCGCTCGGGTACCTCGTACTCGCTCATCGAGGTGAACCCTACTGGGACGGTTGACGTCTCAGCGGTCGCTGACGTCGACCGGCACGAGCTCTGAGATCTCATCGAGTCGCGCCTGGGCTGCACCGGAGATTGCGGCCTCGTCGCCGAGCACGAAGATGCTGTTGAAGACGCCCGCGGACGGATTGCCGCTGTAGCCCGGCTGGACATCGAGCAGGTAGCCGTCGAGCTCGGCGGGCAGGCGCGCGGCCTCGTCGACGAGCAGCAGCGGGGCGAAGACCCCGTTGCCGCCGAAGGTCGCGGCCGCGGCGACGTCCATCGGCCGCGTGACCGAAGCGACCGTGAAGTTGTGGCCGGGACGGATGAACCCCCAGCCGAAGCTGCCGCGCATGTGCCGCGCGAACTCGATCGCGTTGGCGACCGGCGTCGGAGCCTCGATCCGCTCGACGCGGTCGGCGAGGCCGCGCAGCTGGCGCTCGACCGCCGGGCCGATCACGGTGTTCGGGCCGAGGATGTGGACGTTGGCGTCCTCGTGCTCCTTGAGGGCTGCGATCGTCGCCGGCGGCAGGCTGTTGGCCTGCGTGAACAGCACGGCGTGTCCGGAGCGCGCCGCCCAGGGCGCAGCCGGCATCGCCCAGGCGGGCTG
>JACCVG010000185.1 GCA_013698335.1 Thermoleophilaceae bacterium | reverse complement strand
TTCCATAGCACTGTCCCCGCGCCCGCGATCTCGCTCGCGTAGGCCTCGGTCGTGCGCCGGCCGACGTCGAGACCCATCCAGCCCTCGGGGACCTCGACTCCGTCGAGCGCACGCAGTTCGGTGGCGGCCGAGAACTCGCGGCCGAGCACGAGATCGACGGGCAGCAGCAGACGGCAATCCGTTCGCAGCTCGCTCGAGCGCTCGCTCGGCGAGCGCGATCCCCTCCTCCTCGACGAGCGAGTCACCGGTCGCGATCCCCTGTGCGCGGAAGAAGGCGAAGCACATCGCCCCGCCGATCACGATTGCCTCCGCCGTGTCGAGGAAACGCTCGATCAGGCCGACCTTGTCCGAGACCTTCGCGCCACCGAGCACGACGACGAGCGGTCGGTCCGGGGCCTCGGCGATCGCGCTCAGCGTGCGGACCTCGTGCTCGAGCAGCGGGCCGGCGACAGCCGGGAGATAGTCGGCGACGCCCGCCGTCGAGGCGTGGGCGCGATGCGCTGCGCCGAAGGCGTCGTTGACGAACGCCTCCGCCAGACCGGCCAGTTGCTCGGAGAGCCGGGGGTCGTTGGCGACCTCGCCGGGCTCCCAGCGGGTGTTCTCGAGCAGCAGGACCTCGCCGGGCGCGAGCGCCTCGGCAGCGGCGCTGACCTCCGCGCCGACCACACCGCGTGCCAGCACGACATCCGTGCCCAACAGCTCCGAGAGCCGCTTTGCGACGGGCGCCAACGAGGTCTCGGGATCAGGTCCGTCAGGACGACCGAGGTGGGAGGCCAGAATCACGGCGGCGCCGCGCTCGCGCAGCCGGACGATCGCCGGCAGCGCGGCCCGGATACGGGTGTCGTCGGTTATCCGCCCGCCCTCGAGCGGAACGTTGAAGTCGGCTCGAACGAGGATTCGTGCGCCGCGCTCGACAGCGAGATCCTCGAGCGTCCGCTTTTCGAACCCCGTCATCGACGCGCGCATACCGGCACCCGCCAGATGATCACAGGACCCTCTGGAGGAGATCCACGACGCGGTTGGAGTAGCCCCATTCGTTGTCGTACCAAGTGACGATCTTCAGCAGGGTGCCGTCGATCACCATCGTGAGCTGCGCGTCGAAGATCGACGAGTAGCTGGACCCGACGATGTCGCTCGACACGATCGGGTCCTCGGTGTACTGGAGGATGCCCTCGAGCGGGCCGCTGTCGGCGCGTCCCGCGATCGCCGCGTTGACCTCCTCGGCACTGACCTCGCGCTTCATCGTGCAGACGAGATCGACGACCGAGCCGGTCGGAACCGGCGCGCGGACCGCCATCCCGCTGAGCTTGCCGTTCAGCTCGGGGATCACGAGGCCGATCGCTTTCGCGGCCCCGGTCGAGGCCGGGATCAGGTTGATCGCGGCCGCACGGGCACGCCGTGGATCTGAATGGGGCGCGTCGTGGAGGCGTTGGTCGGAGGTGTAGGCGTGGATCGTCGTCATCAGGCCGTGCTCGATCCCGAACTCGTCATGCAGGACCTTGGCCACCGGGCCGAGGCAGTTGGTCGTGCAGGAGGCGTTGGAGATGACCTCGTGTGCGTCGCGGTCATAGGCCTCGTCGTTGACGCCCAGCACGAGCGTGACGTCGGGATCGGTCGCGGGCGCCGAGATAATGACCTTCTTGGCGCCGGCGTCGATGTGCTTGGCGGCATCGGGCCGCTTGGTGAAGAAGCCCGTCGACTCGACGACGACATCGGCACCGACCTCGCCCCACGGCAGGGCGGCCGGATCGCGCTCGGCGAATACCTTTAGCTCGCGCCCATCGATGATCAGCGCACCGTCGCCGGCCTCGACCGCCCCCGGGAACGGCCCGAGAATCGAGTCGTAGCGGAGCAGCAGCGCGAGCGTCTCGACATCGGTGATGTCGTTGATGCCGACCCAATCGATCTCGGCTCCCTGGGCGTGCGCCGCGCGGAAGACGTTCCTGCCGATCCTCCCGAAGCCGTTAATTCCGGCCCTGACGGCCATCGAAGTCCTTTCGTCGAAGATTTCTGACCCGGGGATGGAGGCTATATCGAAGGCCGTCGAGGTGCCCTGTCGATATCGCGGTGCACGACATCGACGTGGAATTCACTCCGCTCGCCGAACAGCGCCGCAAGGCGCTCGGCGATCACCACCGACCGATGGCGACCCCCCGTGCAACCGATCCCGACTGTCAGATGGGCTTTGCCCTCGCGCAGGTAGGCCGGGAAGAGATATTCGAGCAGCGGCAGCAGCCGGTCGTAGAACTCCTCGATGCCCTCCGATTGCTCGACGTAGGAGCGGACCGGTTCATCGAGTCCCGTTTGGTCGCGAAGCTCGGGCTCGTAGTGCGGGTTGGGCAGAAAGCGCACGTCGAAGGAGAGGTCGGCGTCCCGCGGCGCGCCGTGCTTGAAGCCGAAGGTCAGGAAGGTGATCGCGAGGCGGCCGCGCTGATCGCCCTCGACCATCTTGTCGGCGACGATCCGGCGCAGCCGGGCGGCCGAGAGGCCGGTCGTGTCGATCACCACATCCGCACGGTCACGCAACGGTCGCAGCAGGGCCCGCTCGGCGGCGATCGCCGCGCCGAGCTGTCCAGTTCGGCCGAGCGGGTGCCGGCGGCGCGTCTCCTTGAAGCGATCGACCAGCGTCTCCTCGGACGCCTCCAGGAACAGCAGCCTGAAACCGAGGTCACGCGCATCGAGATCGTCGATCACCTTGGCGATCCCGGCGAAAAACTCGCCGCCGCGCACGTCGGAGACGACCGCCGCCCGCTCGACCTTGCTCCCCTCGTGCTCGAACAGATCCGCGAGTGAGCTGATCATCTCCGGCGGTAGGTTGTCGACGCAGAAGTAGCCCGCGTCCTCGAAGCAGGCCATCGCCTGTGACTTGCCGGCGCCGGAGAACCCAGTGATCAGGACGAGATCTTCGATGGTTGGGTTCTATCGCGTCCCGCGGAGCGGTTCGTTGCTAGCCGGCCTTGTGCACGTGGGCGTGCACATCGCGCGCGACCTTGCCGGGCAAGCCGGGGACCGCCTCGAGGTCATCGCGGCTGGCCTGCAGGAACCGCTCGGGAGAGCCGAAGTGCTCGAGGATCAGCCGCTTGCGCGAAGGACCGACACCGGGCAGGTCATCGAGCACCGAGCGGGTCATCGCGGCGTCGCGGCGGCCCCGGTGGAACTCGATCGCAAACCGGTGGGCCTCGTCGCGGACCCGCTGGAGCAGTTGCAGCGGCGCGGAATCGTGTGGCAGCCGAAGCGGCTCGCGAGCGTTCGGCAGGAAGACCTCCTCGATCCGCTTGGCCAGGCTGACGACCGTCACCCCCCGCTCCCGGAACGCTCCAAGCTCTCGGACTCCGGCCGCGAGCTGGCCCTTCCCGCCGTCGATCACGATCAGCGAGGGGATCGACGCGAAGCTCTCGTCGTAGCCGCGCTCGTGCGGCGATCGCTCGCGTTGAGCTTCGTACTGCGCCATTCGACGCGCGAGCACCTCGCCGATCGCGGCGAAGTCGTCCTGGGCGGCATCGCGGATCCCGAAGCGGCGGTAGTCGGACTTCTTCGGCGCGCCACCCTCGAAGACGACCATCGACGCGACGGTGTGGGTCTCGCCGAGGTTCGAGATGTCGAAGCACTCGATCCGCATCGGGATCGCCTCCATGCCGAGCTCCGTGCGCAGCCCCTCGAGCGCGTCGATCCGCTGGCTGCGGCGGTGCTCGGTGCGCAGCCGGTCCTGGTCGAGCGCGAGCTGGGCGTTGCGGGTGGCGAGCTCGTGGATCCGGCGCTTGTCGCCACGCTCGGCGTGACGGACCTCGACTGGAGCGCCGCGGCGCTCGGCGAGCAGCTCGGCGAGCAGCTCGCTGTCCTCGAGCCCCGCGGGGACGATCAGCTGGGGCGGGATCGCGGGTGAAGTCGCGTAGTACTGGAGGATGAACTCCTCGGCCACCTCGGCCTCCTCGCGCGCCGCGGCGTTCTCGAGATAGAAGCTATGCCGATCGGCGAGCACACCGTCGCGGACCTGGAAGACCTGGGCGTTGGCATCGGTGCCGTCGACGGCGACCGCGATCGCGTCGAGCGTACCGACCGATTCGTTGGCGATCCGCTGGCGTTCGAGCAGCGAGCGGACGGCCTGCAGGCGGTTGCGGAACAGCGCCGCCTGCTCGTACTCCTCGGCGTCGGAGTGGGCCTGCATCCGGTCTTCGAGATCGCGCTCGATCTGGCGGTAGCGGCCCGAGAGGAAACGGACGATGATGTCGATGCTCGTGCGGTACTCCTCCTTGGAGATGTAGTCCACACAGGGCGCCTGGCAGCGCTTGATGTAGTAGTCGAGACAGGGGCTGCCCGACTTGCGTCCCGGAGTTTTGCCTTCGCAGGTGCGGAACTGGAAGACCTTGCCGAGCAGATTGAGTGTCTCCCGCACCCGCTTCGCGTTCGAGTACGGGCCGAAGTAGACCCGCTCGCGACGGTGTCGCTCGCGCGTGAAGTAGACCCGCGGGAAGTCCTCGTCGAGCGAGATCGCGATGTAGGGATAGGACTTGTCATCGCGCAGGCGGACGTTGAAGCGCGGCCGATGACGCTTGATGAAGTTCTGCTCGGCGAGCAGCGCCTCGGCTTCGGTCTGTGTCGCGACGAAATCGATCGTCTCGATCTGGGACAGCATCTCGCTGACGCCGCGCCTCGCCGGCTTCGAAAAGTGGGAGCCAACCCGCTTGCGGATCGACTTGGCCTTACCGACGTAGAGGACCTTGCGGCGTGAGCCGCGGAAGAGGTAGACGCCGGGGCCATCGGGAAGCGCGCGCCGCTGTTCGGCGAGTCGCTGCTCGCGAGGGCTGAGCTCGGCGGTGGAAGCCACCCATCGAATCTAGACGCCGAGACCCCCGTGGTGACTGCGGGTCAGCGGACCAGCTTGACCTCGAAGCCCTGACCGACGAGCTCACCCCCACCCGAGAGCAGGCCTAGGACCTTCGCGACGTAGGCCCGGGTCTCGGGGTAGGGCGGGATACACCCGCAGGCCGAAACCGCGCCGGGGCCGGCATTGTAGGCCGCGAGCGCCAGCGGGACGGAGGCGAACTGCCGGAGCAGGTCGCGCATCAGATGCGCTTGGGCGTCGATCGCCTGCTCGGCATCGAAGGGATTCGACAGGCCGTAGGCGCGCGCCGTGCCCGGGATGAACTGGGCGATGCCCTGAGCTCCGGCGCTCGACTGCGCGGCCGGGTTGAAATTGCTCTCGGCGAAGAGCTGAGCCGCGAGCAGTCCCGCTGAAACGTTCCAGCGCTGGGCGGCAGTCGCGATCGGCTCCTGGTAGCGCGCGGGAACGAAGGACGGGACTGAGCTGCGGCGGCCGTCGGGAGTCGACCGAGTCCCGAAGCCGACGGAGGTCGTTCCCGGATTGCGGGTGTAACCGAAGTGCCAGGGTTCGTGCGGATACCGCTTGAGGAACCCGAAGCGCTCGGAGTTGGACGCGAGCCAGCCGTAGGCCGACGGCGGTCCGAGATCGAGTTCGGTGCCCAACCGGTGGAGGCTCGTCCCGGGCGGAGCGACCCACTTCGGGTTCGGGTTGGCGGCGAACAGGCCGGCCTGCTCGGCGTTGGTGCGGAACGCGCTCGTGATCGTCAGGGCGATACCCGCCTCCCTGCGCGCCGCCGCCGCCATGCGGTCGAAGGCGAGCGCGACATCGGGGCGCATCGGCTTGCCTTGGCGGTACTCGAGCGGACCCGAGTACTCGCCGCCGGAAGGCTCGGCGGGTGCGGAGGGCGGTGACACGACCGGGACGATCTCGGCCTGCGCCTCCGCGTGGATCGGGACTTCGGAATCGACGGGTTCTCTGATGCGCTGAGAACCGCGAACGGAAACCGCCACCCGAACGGGCGCCATTGAGGCCGCATCGACGAACTTCACCCAGCGAGGCTCGATGGCCACACCGTTGCGCCGCCCACATCTGAGCGCCGCCTCACGCGCCTCACTCAGATAGAGGGCTCGCGTGAGATGGCTGGGATTGATCCGGCCGTCGGAAAGCCGAGCCGGCTCGAACAACCGGGGATGCAGATCACGCATCACCTGGCCCGCGCAGACCGCCGCCAGGTCGACACCCCGTTGATGGCGCCCCTTGCCGAGCATCGCTTGTCCGAAGGCACCCAAGACGAGTACGACACATAACGCGACCGCGATCGCCCCGATGACGAGCACGATCGCCTGACCCGCTTCGCTGCGGTGACTGCCCATCGTGAGACGATCGCCCCGCCGGGCCGACGGCCGGCCCGCAATTCGTTACGCCTACGGGACCCTCCGGCGACGATCCAAGAGCAGACGGAATCGCCTCATCCGCGGTCGACGATCACCCCTCCGGGGAAACCGACTGCTCGGCTTCCACCAGCCGAACCAGCTCGTCCACCGTCTCGCGCAGCTCCGCCGCCAGCGGCCCGGCGCCCCGCTCGACCAGCACGTCTGCGACCGCCCCGTAGTACCAGAGCTGTCCCTCGGCGCTGCCCGCGTTGAAGCGGATCCAGAGCTGATCGCCCACGGCGCGGTAATCGCTCAGCAACGAGCGAGCGTTGTGGAGCTTGTCGGCGGCCACCACGCGCAGCACCCCCTCCGGCAGGTCGTCCTCGCGCAGGTGACGCAGGTACTCGTTCTTGCGCTCGGCCCACGGCGGCTTCGGGTGGCTGTCGGCGTCGGTGCAGCACTCGACGATCGCCAGCACCGCGGGCCCGAACCGATCTCCGATCTCCGTCCGGGTTCCACCGTCCCGCGGCTGATCCTCGATCGCGTCGTGTAGCAGCGCGGCGATCGCCTCCTGCTCGGATCCCCCGTCCTCGAGCACCAGGCTGGCGACGGCGAGCAAGTGGCCCATGTAGGGCAGGTCTCCGGGGCCCTTGCGGCGGTGCCCCGCGTGCAGCTCCGCTGCGTAGGCGAGCGCCTCGGTGAACCGTTCGCTGAGCAGACGGGACCTCACGGCGTCAAGTCTGGGGGGCCATCTCGGGAAGGCGGCGCGCGGCGATCGCCGTGAGCACCAGCAGCACCCCGATCACGACGCCCGCGAGACCGAGCGAGCTGTAGCCGCTGTGCTGGAGCGCCAGTCCGGAGCCGAGGCTCGCACCCCCACCCCCGAAGCTCATCGCCAGATCGGAGAGGCCCTGCGCGCGGGGACGCGCGGCCGGCGGCGTGGCATCGATCAGCAGCGCGCTGGCGCTGACTAACCCGAGGTTCCAGCCGAGCCCGAGCAGGACCAGCGCAAACGCGATCAGGACGAACGCGTCCGGCGCGGCGATCGAAGCGAGCGCACCGGCGGCGCACAGGACGACCGCCCCGGCCGCGATCACAGGCAGCCGGCCATAGCGGTCGCTCGCCCAGCCGGTCAGAGGAGAGGGCAGGAACATTGCTCCGAGATGAAGTGAAATCACCAGACCGATCACGCCGAGCGATCCACCGCCGTCGGCGAGGTGGATCGGGGTCATCGTCATGATCGCGATCATCGCCGCGTTGATCGCGACGAGCGTTGCGAGGGCCACGAGTGCGAGCGGAGTCCAACCGCGAGCAACCTCGCCGAGCCCTGGATCCTGACCTCCGTTTGTCTCTTTCCCGAGCCGCTGCGCGACGAGCAGCGGATCCGGCCGCAAGAACATCGCCAGGATCAGCGCGGCGATCACGAAGCCGACGGCTGAGACGACAAACGGTCCGGCGAGCGCGGGGCCGCCGAGCCGATCGGCGACCGTCGCAGCCCCCTGCGAAAGGTTGGGCCCGAGCAATGCTCCGACGGTCGTGACCACCAGAACGGTGCTGACCGCACGGCCGCGCCGGGACGCCGGGCTGAGGTCGGCGCCCGCGTAGCGAGCGAGCAGGATCGCGGTGCTGCCGAGGCCGAATCCAAAGGCACCCGCACAGACCCCGGGGAAGCTGCCGAGCCCAGCGGCAGCGACAATCACAAGCGAACCGAGCGCGGCGATCGCGTAACAGGCGACCAAGCCTGGGCGTCGGCCGAACCGTCCCATCAGCGCGGCTATCGGCGGAGCGGCGAGCGCCGAACCGATGACCGCGATCGCCGGGGGCATCCCGCTCAGCGCGGCCGAGCCGGACAGCTCCCGACTGAGCAGCGCGATCACCGCCAACCCGATGAAGAAACCGACCCCCGCGAAGACCTGGGACACGGACAGGACGACGAGCACCCGTCGCTGCAGCGCGAGTTGGTCGGCTTCGCCCAGTGCCTGCTGGGGAGGATCCATTCGACAAGCATCGCAAGCCCTTCAACAGCCCGTGGGATCGGTGGCGGAGCCTCCCCCACCCGCATTCGGCCAGCAGTCATCGACGGGTACAGTCGACCGATGAACACGGGGCTCGCCCGACGGGCTGACGAACGCGTAGTCGCCGGGGTTTGTGGCGCCCTCGCGCGGCGGTTCGGCGTCTCGGCGACCATCGTCCGAGTGGCGTTCGTCATCTCGATCGTGCTCCCGGGACCACAGCTGCTGCTCTACATCGCGCTCTGGATCCTCATCCCGCGGGATCGAGGGCCACCCGTTGCCGGCGCCCGTCACCGAGCCTGCACAGATCACCCAGGCCGGAGCCGCGATCCCACAATGGACCGGTAGGCCGCATTCCCGCCCGAACGAGCCGAGCAGCCAGAGCCGCCTCGGGGAGCAGCACGTCGGCGGTGGAACCGGACTCGACCCGGTTGAGCGCCACCAACGGCGCTGCGCCAAGGGCTGTCAGCTCGTCGGCGACGAGCGCGACCAGCGCGCTATCTGAATCGGCACCGGCGATTACCACGCAGAGGTGGGCGAGCGATGCGGCGACAGCCCAGTTGGCGCCGTAGTCGACGTCGACCACGACCGGTGCTCGTCCGCGCGATTGGTCGACCGCACCCCGGAGCCCATCGGCAGGGACGACCGCAAGGCGGCCGCAGCCGCGTGCCGAGGTGACCCCCAGCCTTCGTGCGAGACGCCCACCGGGGCCGAGTGAGCCGCGCCGGCCCGGCCGCTCGTCGCTGACTACAACGGCGGCGTCACTGTCTGAGCCCCGCGCGAGTACGAGCGCCAGCAACCGCGCGACGGTCGTCGTACCGCAACCGGGAGCGAGGCCGATCACGGCAACCACGAGCCCGTCGGTCGACACTCGAGAACAGGCCGTCCGGTCGACCGGCTCGATCAGGAAGCCGACCGCCGTTCTCCAGATCTCCGCGAAGGGCCGACGGGCGATCGCGCTCACGGCGCCCGTACCGAAGCGCGTGCCTCCACGACGAGCGCATCGCCGACCGCCCTGATCGGCGAGCTCGGCCGCAGCTCGACGCGTACCGTGCCGCCGTCGACCTCGGTGCGTAGGTCTATGCGCCGCGCACCGGGGACGGCCGCGAGCGCGGCCTCGGAGGCGCTTGCTCCTCCCGCCAGAGCGAGCGCGCCGGCCTCGGCCGCCGCCCCGGCCAGAACCGTCGCGTGGCCGACTGCGAGCAATTGAAAGCAGACCAGCCCGACCATGGCCACCGCGGGGAGAGCCCCGAGCAACTCGATGCTCGCCTGCCCGCTGGCCCCCCTCGACCGCGCAGCGGTCACGGGGCTGCTCCGACGCCGGCCGCTAGAGGCAGCCCGCTGCCGACCTCGATCGGAACCCGCAGCGAGCCCGCCGAGACCAGCAGCGGCAGCTCGAAGGACACCTCGACGCTCTGTTCTTCAGCCCTCACCGTCAAATGGTTCTCGAAGGCGTCGGGAAGCGCGCTCCGCGCGGCGCGGTCAAGGTCACCGCCGACGAGCGCCGCTCGCGCCGCGACGCGCGCGGCGTTCGCACACGCCCAGAGCGCGTACCCGCCGATCGCGCACTGGATCAGGAGCGCCGCGATCAAGATGACGAACGGCAGCGCCGCGACCATCTCGACACTCGCCTGACCTGCAGATCCCCGCGCCGCCCGCATCCTCATCACTGGATCTCACAGGACCATGCCAGCCGGCGTCCGGGCAGCGGGTGCGGCCGGTTTGCGATCCGCCGGCAGGCGCGGGCAGTGTTGCAATAGCGGATGCCCGTTCGATCGCAGTAGCGCGCGAGCCCCGGTCCGCACTCGAGGTCGCCCATAGTCCGGCAATCCCAGCGCTTGGAGTCTTCGTGGATGACGGCGCCGGCGGGCCCGACAGCCGTGAGCAGCACACATCCAGCCGCGACCAGAGCCACACGTACGGACCCGATTCCACGTATGGGACGGTTCATCCCCGCAACCGTGACGGCCCCGGTCCACCTCGGGGCCGCCGCCCCGCTACACAACGGCACGCTTCGAGCGACGACTCGTTTACAGAGCCCGGCGCATCAACACCCGCGTCTCTCCCTGAGCATCTTTGGCGCTGAAGCCGAGCCGCCGGTAGAGGCCGAGCGCTGGCACATTGCCCGTATCGGTGTCGAGCTCGATTCGCCGACACCCCCGCGCTCGCGCCCGCGCGCACGCTGCCTCGATCAGCGCACCCCCGAGCCCCCTCCCACGCGCCGTCGGACGGACGTAGAGATCCTCCAGCCAGCAGTCGGGGGCCGAATACCAGACGCCGTGGCGGTAGCGCAGCTGACAGATCGCCTCGCCCTCGCCATCCGGCGTCGGCGCCGCCAAGATGTACTCGCAGCCTCCGTCGGCCAGCAGCAACTCGACGCTGGCGAGCAGCGCGCCATCACCCGGTGCCGAGCGTCCCATCCAGTCACGGAACTCGGCGAGCAGCCCGGCGATCGCGGGTGCCTCGGCCGATCCAGCGACCCAGACCCGCGCGACCCCGCTCACCCGTAGGTGCGGGACTGCGTGTAGGCCCAGTACAACCCGAACGCCGCCATCGCGAGCAGCGCGAACCAGAGCAGGAAGCCGACCCCGCCGAAGCCGAACAGCCGCGAGGTGGCGGTGAACGTCAGCAGGGCGAGTCCGATCGAGCCGTACAAGACGGTGCGCTGCCCGGCGGTCAGCGCGTCGAGCGTGAGCTGATTCTCGCGGTAGAGCTTCACGCCGAACAGCGCGATGCCGGCGAAGAACGCGAGCGTCAGCAGTGTCAGGAGCACGCCGAGCGAGGCGTCCCCGCCGGGGATCAGCGTCAGCGCGAGCGCGACGAGGACGATGATCAGATAGTTGAGCGCCGTGCGCATCGCAGGCAGGTTAGACCTAGGAGATCGTGCCCGACGCCGCGAGCGCCAGCACGATCGTCCCCAGGACCACTCTGTAGATGACGAAGACCGCCGTCGAGTGGGTCGCCAGGAAGCGGAGCAGGAAGGCGATCGCGGCGAAGCCCGAGATGAACGCGAAGACCGTCGCTACGACCAGCGGAACGACCGACTCGGTTCCCAGGCCCCGATCGCCGAAGTAGCTGAGCATCTCGAACCCTCCGCTCAGCACAACGGCTGGAATCGAGAGCAGGAACGAGAACCGGGCCGCGTCGGCACGCTCAAGACCGAGGAACAGGCCTGCGGTGATCGTGGCACCCGAGCGCGAGACCCCCGGCACCAGGGCTGCCGCCTGCGCCAGGCCGACCAACAGCCCGTCACGCAGGCCGACGCTCTCGATCTTGCGCTCCCGTTTACCGACCCGCTCGGCGAGCAACAGCAACAGGCCGAGGGCGATTAGGGCGATCCCGATCACGTAGAGCGACCGCGCGCCGGTCTCGATCTGGTCCTTGAAGGCGAGTCCGAGGATACCGATCGGGATCGTGCCGAGAATCAGGTACCAGCCAAGTCGCGCGTCCAGCTCCGAGCGCCGCGATCGATCGGTCAGGCTCGCGGTCCAGGCGACCGCGATCCGCCAGAGATCGGCGCGGAAGTAGAGCAGCACGGCGGCCATAGTTCCGAGCTGAGTGATCGCCGTGAACGCCGCGCCCGGATCCTCCCAGCCGAGGAAGGCGGGCACGATCCGCAGGTGGCCGGTGCTCGAGATCGGTAGGAACTCGGTCAGCCCCTGGACCACGCCGAGCACGATCGCCTGGAGAATCGACATCGGCGCGCAGACTACGGACTATTTAGGCGCCGTCGCCGGCTTCGCGCCAGCGGCGGCGAGAATCCTCGATCTCCTGCAACGCCACCTCGCGTGGGTACCAGCCGTCAACCGTCACCGTCTTGCGCTCGAGGTCCTTGTAGATCGAGAAGAAGTGTGCGATCTCGTTGGTCAGCTGCTGAGGCAGGTCTTCGAGTCGCTGCAACTTGTTCCACGTCGGATCCGAGATCGGAACGCAGATGACCTTGTCGTCGATCCCCTTGTCGTCGGCCATCTTGAAGAGGGCGATCGGATTGACGTCGATCGTGCAGCCGGGGAAGGTCGGCTCCGAGACGCAGACCATCACGTCGAGCGGGTCGCTGTCGAGTGACAGCGTGTCGGGGATGAAGCCGTAGTCGAGCGGGTAGACGACCGAGGAGAAGAGGAACCGATCGAGCTTCAGCAGGCCCGAGTCGTGGTCGAACTCGTACTTGTTGCGCGACCCCTTCGGAATCTCGATGTAGACCGTGAGGGGCGCCTCGGACACGGCGCGAGGATAACGCGGCCCGCCGGAACGGTAAAGTCCGCCCGCAAATGTTCCGTCGCACGCTCACAAGCCTGCTATTCGCCGCGCTCTGGCTGGCGACCACCGCCACGTCCGCGTTCGCACAGGCCGTCGAGCACGACAACGGCGAGGGCCTGCTCGGCGAGACAACCGATCGCATGATCACCTTCTTTTCGCTCGGCGTCGTCATCTTCTTCGCCGGGTTCGTCGTCGTGATGTCGCTGATCCAGCACAAACTCGAGAGGCGGCACCACGAGGACCACGGCGCCCGCCAACGCGTCGGCTGGTAGCCGCCCCTCCCCGCATGAGCGAGCAGGTCCTCTACGAACGCCGCGGAGCCGCGGCGCTGATCACGATCAACCGCCCGGAGCGGCGTAATGCAATCGACGGGCCCACAGCGGAGCTTCTGAAGGCGGCCTATGAGCGGTTCGCGGCCGACGATGAAGCACGTGTGCTCGTGATCACCGGCTCGGGCGACCTCGCCTTCTGCGCCGGAGCTGACCTGAAGGCGATCGAGACCTTCGGCCCTCGTCTCGCGGACCCCGGCGGTCCGCTCGGCTTCAGCCGCATCACCCCCTCCAAGCCGACGATCGCCGCGATCTCCGGGTGGTGTCTGGCGGGCGGGCTCGAGCTCGCGCTCTGGTGCGACCTGCGGATCGCCGCCGAGGGCTCGACGGTCGGGTTTCCCGAGCGCCGGTGGGGAGTCCCGCTGATCGACGGAGGGACACAACGGATGCCGCGGATCATCGGGCTCGGACGGGCGCTCGACCTGATCCTCACCGGGCGGATGGTCGCGGCCGAAGAGGCGCTCGCGATGGGCCTGATCAACCAGATCGTGCCGGCCGGAGAGCACCTCGACCGGGCTCTGGAGATCGCTGAAGCACTGGCGCGCTTCCCCCAGGAGACGATGCTGGCTGACCGGGCTGCCGCGATCGAAGGGATCGGCATGACCTTCGCGGAGGGGCTGGAGCGCGAGGCCGAAGCGGGGATGGAAGTCTTTGCGGTCGCCGTCGAAGGCGCGGGCCGGTTCGCTGCGGGTGAGGGCCGCGGCGGGGCCGGCGCGGGCGTCTGAGGGGCTAGATCCGAAAGACCGGGACGAGGCGTTTCTCGTGCTCGGCGTCGATCCGCGCGATCACCTCGACGTGGTCCTCGAGGCCTGAGCCGCGCAGCTTGGTCGCGAGCAACTCATCGACCTGGAAGATGCCCGAGGAGTTGTTCATCGCAATCTCGATCCGCACCGCCTTGTCGCGTCCGGCGGAGATCTTGACCTCGTCGATCGCAGCGGCCGAGAGCGAATGGATGTTCAGTCGACCCTGCTCGAACGGAACTCTCGAGCGGCCCTTCGAGAGATCGAGCGCGTCGGCGACCCGCAGCACGCCAGCCTCGAGCGTGAACGGATCACCGCGACGGCGGTGGCCGATGATCGCGTGCAGCGCCTCGGCGACGACGACGGTGCGCTCGGGCTCCTCGTAGACCTGCTCGAGCAGCTGCGGCAGCTTGCTCGCGGCGAGGAACAGGCTGTAGGCCTCGTGGTCGGTGCGATGGATCGACATGCCGACGTCGTGCATCAGGGCCCCGGCGAGGATCACGACCTCGGCGTCGTGTGCGCGCATCAGGTGCTCGGTGACCATCACCGGCTCGATGCCGCGCCGGTGGAGCAGGCGGAACAGGCGCAGGGCGATGTTGCTCACGATCTGGATGTGAACCCAGGAGTGGTCGGACATCCCGAGCCGGTTGGCGTTGACGTGCTGCATGTGCCACCACGCCTTGAGTTGCTCGTCGGAGTTGGCCGCCGCCAGCAGCGCGTCGAGCCGGCGGTTGCCGCGTGCCGGGACTCCGATCCGCGCGGCGGCGGTTGCCTCGCGCGGGCGGATCGGCCCACCCTCGGGGCCGACTGCCGGCGTCTCCGATGTTGAGATGCTAGGCCTCCGGGTCTTCGTTCTGGGAGAGGGCAGCGACGACCTCGTCGGCGAGCTGCGCGCCGTCTGCTTCGTCTGCGGGGGTCGCCGTCACACGTACAACTACCTCATCCCCGTCGACCTCCTCGACATCGATTCGGGGGACGCCGCGCGTCGCGATCGTCACACGCTCGGCGAGGATCCGCTGGAGGTCGGTCGGTCGGGTTCCCGACGAGACCCGCGCGCGGACGTCGATCGCCGAGGGCTCGCGCAGCGGCTGAATCGCAAGCTGCATAACGATGTTGTTCGGGATCATGATCCGCTCCCCCTTGCTCATGAACGTCGTGTAGAGCAGCCCGAGCGAACTGACCGTCGCCTCCATCTGCCCGTTAACGTTGCCGCCCAGCAACCGCACGCGCTCCCCGACACGGAACGGGCGGGCGGTCAACAGGACCGTGCCGGCAAACACGTTGCCGAGTGTCTGCTGGGCCGCGAGGCCGATCACGACACCGGTGACCGCGCCACCGACCGCGAGCGCTGCGGGATCCAACCCAGCCACGTTCAGCGCGACGATGATCGCGATCCCGATCGTCGACAACCGGATCAGGAAGCCGAGCGTGCCAGCCGTACCCGGCTCGACGCGGCGCAGCAGCGTCGGGCCCATCATCCGCCCGAGGTCGCGCGCGAGCCGGTAGCCGAGCAGGACGAGCAGCAGGACGGCCCCGATCCGGACAGGAATCTCGGGCAGCTCGAGTTCCTCGCGCAGGTTGTATACGACGAGCACCCCCGCGATCAGCGGCCCCAGGACGAGCAGCTCCAAGCGCGCGCGCACCGCGTTGCGGTGGACCAGCTGGGCCGAAAGTCCGGCTTGCTCCCACTCGTGGCTCTTGGTCTCGGGAATCCAGGTCGCCATCGGCCCAGACGCTAGATGATTGATTCCACGGGAGCGTGCGTGGGAGAGTCGGAAAGGCCGAGACCTACTCGAGCCGCAGGGACGGGCCGTGATCGCGGAGCCACCGCTGCGCGTTGCGGTAGCTCGGCAACCGACGGGCGAGGAGTGCCCAGAACCTGGCCGAGTGGTCGGGTACCTCGAGGTGGGCCACCTCGTGCTCGACGACGTAGTCGAGCACCGCCGCCGGAGCCAGCAACAGCCGCCAGTTGAAGCTCATCGTCCCGTTCGCCGAGCAGCTCGCCCACCGTGTCCGTTGATCGCGGATCGCCAGCCGCGAGTAGGACGTCCCGGCCCGGGCTGCGGCTGCATCGAGGCGCTCAGTGATCTCGACCCGCGCGCGCTCTCGGAACCACCGCTCGAGCGTCTCGCGCACCGCGTCGCCGGCTTGGGAGCCAACCGAAATCGTCAGCGCGTCGCCCGTCCTGCGCACGAACGGCCGTCGGCGTCCGGGCTCGACCCGTACCGACAGCCGCAGATGTTCCCCCAGGTACGGGATCTGGGCCCCGTGATCAACCCGTACAGGAGGATGCTCGGCGGCCGCTCGCCGCAGGCGGCTGCGTTGAGACGCGAGCCAGCCACGCTTTTCCCGGACGAGCTCTGCGGCCTCCGCGAGCGCCATCCGGCGCGGCACGACGAGCTCGACGCCCTCGGCGGTGACGATCAGCCGCGCGCGGCGGGCGCGATCGGATCGGCGGACCGTGTAGGCGACCACCCCCACATCGAGAACCCTAGGGGTCCCTCCGGTCGCATAGATTGGGCGGCGATGATCGAGACCGGCGAGCGCGCGCCCGACTTCACGCTGCCCGACCAGGACGGCGGCCCGGTAACCCTCTCGGCGTTGCTCGGCACCCCGGTCGTCGTCTACTTCTATCCCAAGGCCGACACATCCGGCTGCACGACGCAAGCATGTGGAGTGCGCGATCACGCCGCCGACTACAGCGAGCACGACGCGACCGTGATCGGTGTCTCGCCCGACCCGGTCGCCAAGGTCAAGCACTTCCACGAGAAGCACTCGCTCAACTTCACGCTGCTGGCAGATGAGGACCACGCAGTCTGCGAGCTCTACGGAACGTGGATCGAGAAGTCGATGTACGGCAACACCTACATGGGCACCGCACGCGCGACCGTCGTGATCGATGGAGACGGCATTGCCGCGGCCGTCTTCCCCAAGATCCAGCCCAAGAAGCACGACGCGCTCGTGCTGAAGGCGCTCGCCGAGATCAGATAACGGTCGGCACCGAGCCTCCGTCGACGGACCAGACGGCACCGGTCACGAACGCGGCATCCTCGGAGCAGAGGAACGTCGCAACGGCAGCGATCTCGTCCTCGGTGCCGAAACGACCGAGCGGAATCTTCGCGCGAGCATCGGAGAGGGCCTGTTCGCGAGGAACACCGCGCGCCGCGGCGACCTGATCGCCCAATCCGCCCTCGGCGTGCCAGAGCGGTGTGTCGGTCATTCCCGGCGCGAGCGCATTGACGAGCACCCCCTCCGCGGCGTAGCCGTCGGCGTAGGCGCGTGACAGGGC
The DNA here is from genome assembly GCA_013698335.1 of Thermoleophilaceae bacterium. Taxonomy (GTDB): domain Bacteria; phylum Actinomycetota; class Thermoleophilia; order Solirubrobacterales; family Thermoleophilaceae; genus JACCVG01. Next base: position 17,158 of record JACCVG010000185.1, on the reverse strand, counting down.
GAGCTGGGCCGTCTTGGCGACCGAGTAGGCGGCGTTGTTGCCCGAGGATCGTTTGCCCGAGGAGGAGCTGACGTTGACGATTCGTCCTCCCCCACCCCGCGCCATCGCGGGCGCGAAGGAGCGCATCATCCGCATCGACGCCATCACGTTGAGATCCCACTGGTCGTTCCAGTCGCGATCGACGAGATCGGCGAGCGCGACGACATCCATCGTCCCCGCGTTGTTGACCAACGCCCACGGCTCCCCCAGCTCCGCGCGAGCTGCCTCGAGCGCGCGCTCGCCGACATCGGCCCCGGTCATGTCCAATGACAGGGTCGCCACCCGACCAGGCCCGCAACTCGCGGCGGCCAGGTCGAGTGCGTCCACGTGGCGCGCCACCAAGAGGACGCCGGCACCCTCCACAGACAGCCGCCGCGCGGTCGCGAGCCCGATCCCCGAGCTCGCGCCGGTCACCACGCATACCCGGCCGTCGAGCCCGAGATCCATGGCGCTAGCTCCACCCCTCGGCCGCCGAGATCTCCTCCACCGCCCGTTCGGCCGACTGCACCGCACCCTCCATGTAGCCGCTCCAGACCGTCGCCGTCTCGGCACCGGCCCAGTGGATTCGTCCGACCGGCGCGCGCAGGGCAGTCCCGAACCCCGTCCAGACACCAGGGGGCATGTAAGCCCCGTAGCACCCGCGGGTCCACTCCTCCTCGGCCCAGTCGCGCTCGAGGTAATCCAGCGGGGTCGCGGCTTCCGGCCCGAACAGCCGCGCAAAGCAGCTCAGCACGACCTCGCGGCGCAGCTCGCTCGACTCGCGCCCGAGGATCCGCGCCTGCCGGCCCTCGAGGAAGCCCAGCAACACGCCAGGGGCTCCCTCGGCCGGCGTGTTGTCGAAGGTCAGCTTCACCGGCCCCACGTCGCTCGTGGCCTGTCCGGTCAACCCAGCCGCCCTCCAGAACGGCTGCTCGTAAACCGCCATGCACTTGATCACGGCACCCTGGCCGGTCCGCTGGGTCAGCTGGTCACGCAGGCCCGGCAGCGCGGGATCGAACACGAGTCGCGTGGCGAGCGTCGGCGACATCGCGACCAGGACGCGCCTGGCCGTCGCGATCGCCCCTTCGGCTACGACGCGGACACCGTCCGCTTCCTGGGCGATCCGCCGGACGGGCGCGCCCAGGACGACGCGACCACCGAGCCGCTTTGCGATCGCGATCGACACGAGTTGCGACCCGCCGACGACGCGGTCCTGCTGCGCTCCTCCCTCGGTATCGACGAGCGCGTCGAAGCCGCCTGCCGAGTGGATGTAGAAGAGGACGTGAAGCAGGGAGAGGTCCTCTGGCTCGGCCGCGAAGACCGACTCGACGGCCAACTGGACGAGTGACCAGCCGCCCCTGGTGAACAGGTTGGCGCGCATCCACGACCAGAACGTCTGGCTGTCCCACTCGAGCGCCTTCGGCGCCTTCCAGGGCGCCTCCAGCGGGACCTCGTCGGCCATCGCGTCGAGCTTCCGCTGCGCGCGAGCGACGTCGAGCAGCACTGGACCGGAAATCCGGGGAATCGTCCCCTTGTGCTTGATCACGGCACCCTCGAACTCGGTCAGATGCGCTCCGGTCCCGTAGGTCGGGAACGTGCGCAGACCGAGGTCGCCAACCAGCTTCCGCATCCGGGTCTGGGTCGGGCCGATCCATTGGCCACCCAACTCGACCGCGGCTCGATCGCCGATCTCGCCGTTCAGCGTCCGCCCCCCGACGCGGTCGCGCGCCTCGAGCACCAGGACCGAACGCCCCCGGCGCTCGAGCTCGCGAGCCGCCGAGAGGCCAGCGAGGCCGGCGCCGACGACGGCCACGTCTACGCTGGCGAAGCCCTCGGCGCTCACGCGACGGCGAACAGCCGCCAGGGTCCGGGCACACCCTTGAGGTCGTGCTCGCCCCGATCGCTGAAGTCGATCCCCGACCCGACAACCAGGTCGCGTACGGTCGAGGAGACCATCACCTCGCCCGGGCCCGCCTTGCTCATCACGCGCGCGCCGATGTGAACCGCGAGCCCACCGACGTCGTCGCCGATCACCTCGCACTCGCCGGTGTGGAGTCCAGCGCGGATGCGGATTCCCAGGTCGGCGGCCGACTGAACGATCTCGCGCGCACCGCGGATCGCACGGGCGGGGCCGTCGAAGGTGGCAAGGACCCCGTCGCCCGTCGACTTGACGGCGCGGCCGCGGTTGCGCTCCACGTGGCGGCGCACGAGCGTGTCGTGGCGAGCGAGCAACTCCCGCCAGCGGCTGTCACCGAGCTCTGCGGCGCGGGCGGTCGAGTCGACGATATCGGTGAACAGAACCGTGGCGAGTACGCGATCGGGCTCGCGCTCGCTGCGCGCCCCGGTCAGAAACTCCTCGATCTCGGCGATCACCGGCTCGGCGTCGCCGGAGATCGCGACCGAATCGACGCCCGGGACCTCGACGAGGCGCGCGCCCGGGATGTTCTCAGAGAGGTAGCGGGCGTGCTCCGGCGCGATGAACTGATCGTCTTTGCGACGCATGACCAGCGTCGGAACCTGGATCGAGTGGAGGATTCCACGGACGTCGGTCTCCCCGATCGCCTGGATTATCGCGCGGGCGGTCGCGGGACTCGCGCCGAACCGTTGCAAACGCGCGAACCAGCGCACCGTGCCCGGATCGTTCATCCGCGACGGTGCGAAACCGGCGACCCAGCTGCCATCGCCCCAGTTCTCGAGGAGCGCGTCGATCCGTGGCTGGCGCTCCTCGCGCGTGGCCGCCCAGGGGTAATCCTCGGCCCAGAGCAGTCGGGCCCATGCCGAGAAGAGCACCAATGCACTCGTCCGTTCGGGGTGGGTGGCGGCGAACATCGTGGCCATCGCTCCCCCCTCGAGCTGCGCGAACAGCGCGGTCTGCTTCGATCCGGCTGCATCGAGGACGGCAATCACATCGTCCATCTGCTCGTCGAGAGTCGCGACCCCGACGATCGGGTCGGACAGACCCGAACCGCGACGGTCGAAGCCGATGAGGCGGGCGAACTCTCCGAGCCGTCCGAAGAACGGCCTCGCCGGCGAGCCCTCCTCGTCCATCACCCCGATGTTCGAGATCCACGTCGGTACGTAGAGCAGGTCGATCGGTCCCTCGCCAAAGACGCGGTAGGCGATGTGGACGTCGCCGCTGCGGGCGTAATTGGTCGGCGCTTCGGTCACTTGCAGGCTGCCCCGCAGGGAAGCCTACGCGCCCGGGCCGTTTGGCCCCGGCTCGGGCGAGATGCCCGGGGCGGCTACCAGCCGCCGTCGGTGGTGTCGCGCTCGTCGTTCATGAACCGGGGTCGAGTGGCGGAGCGGGGCGGACGGCTGGGGCTGTAGGAGGAGCGCTGAGGGCGGTTGCGATTGCCCGGGCGGCGTGAGCGCTTCGCTGCGGTGCCCGTCTCTTCGGCCGAGACGAGTCCTTCAAGACGTAAACCGTGTAGCAGCGAGTTCATCCTAAATTTTCCTATCGGTACCCCTACCGAGATGCTCACCATTCAGGTGTAGCTTCGATGGTTATTCGGACGTTCCTTTAATCCGTTCTTAGAGATGTAACACACCTCTCTGCGGAATGTGTCGGTTCGTCCGGTCCGGTGGGCGAAATGATGCGCCTGCGGGGGTTTCTTGCTGTGGCTACATCGGCGGCCCCATCGCAAACCTTTAGAGGTCCGTCAGTTTGGATACACTCGTTTCCAGATGACCACCGCGACGGGTGTCTACGGCGGGATGGCGGCCGACGTTCGGCAGGCGAACCGGCGGCGCAGGCTGCTCGACGAATCATTCGACCTGCTCGGCACAGAGGGCTGGCAGGGCACCAGCGTGCGGGCGATCTGCCGCCGGGCGGAGCTCAACCCCCGCTACTTCTACGAGAGCTTCGAGCACCTCGACGATCTGCTGCTGGCGGTCTTCGACGAAGCGGCCGCCGAGCTGGCGCGGTCGACCATCGTCGCCTACGACCGTGCGCCCCCCGACGCCCACGCTAAGGCCGAGGCGTCGATCGGCGCGTTCGTCAGACACGCAACCGAGGACCCCCGACGCGCGCGGGTGCTGTTGGTGGAAGCGCTCGGGAACGAGGCACTGGCCAAGCGGCGGCTCGCCGCGATGCACGCCTGGGCCGGATTGCTGGCCTCCTATGCCAGAGAGTTCTATGGCGAACCGGGCGATACCGACCCGATCAGCGAGGTGACCGGCGCGTTGCTCGTCGGAGGTGTGACCGAGCTCTTGATCGCGTGGCTCGACGGTCGTCTGAGCATCGACCTCGACGATCTGATCGCCGACGTCGCCGAGCTGTTCGTGATCACCGGCGAAGGCGCCGTCGGCATCGCGCGCGGCCGGGCGAGGACCAATGGCCGCTGAGGGCTACTTCCCGGCCGGCACGTCGGTCCTGCGGCGGGTCCACTCGGAGCGTGCCGTCGGGCTGCTCTATGGGCAGCGGGCCCTGGCGATCGGGGCCCTTGCGCCACTCAACTTCATCGGGACGCTGAACCACACGCGCGGCCGCGCGACACCTTTCGAGCGGCTGACTCGGACGGGCAAGATGTTCGAGACGATCTTCTTCGGCTCGCGCGACGAAGCCGATCGCGTCCTCGCGGCGGTCCACGGGATGCACGACCGCGTGAACGGCGTCCTCGCGGAAGGGTCCGGCGCTCATCCGGCGGGCACCCCTTACTCCGCGCACGATCCCGAGTTGATGCTCTGGACGATCGCGGTCGCGGCGGATTCGGCTCGAACCTTCTACGAGCTGCTCGTCGGACCGCTTACGGAGTCCGAGCGCGACGCCTTCTGGGCCGACTACGTCCGCTTTGGCGAGCTGTTCGGGATGCCACGCGAGGTCGCACCGGGGTCGCACGCCCAGTTCCGCGAGTACTTCCGCGGGAGGATCGAATCATCCGAGGCGCATCTCAGCGCGGACGCGCGGAGGCTCAGCGTGGCGATCATGTTTCAGATCCCGGTTCCGGCGCCGAATGCACCGGCGATGCAGCTTCACAACCTCCTGATCCGCGGATCGCTGCCGCCCCGGGTCCGCGAGATCTTCGGTCTCAGCTGGACACCCGCTCACGTGCTCGGATTCAACGCAACCGTCGCGGCGGTGCGAGCCAGCCGCCCCATCGTCCCCGTCGCCCTTCGTCGCGGTAAGAACACGAGCTTCTTCAACCAAGTCCGCGACACCGAACGCCGCCGCCACGCCCGCGGAGAACCAATCCCCGGGGCCCTGGCGGTCGCTGCCGATTAGTACCTGTAAGCGTCGGCCTTGAACGGGCCTTCGACCGAGACGCCGATGTAGGCGGCCTGCTCCTCGGTCAGCTCGGTCAGTTTCGCCCCGAGAGCCCCGAGGTGCAGCCGGGCGACCTTCTCGTCGAGGTGCTTGGGCAGCACGTGGACGCCGAGCGCGTACTCGTCCGGTTTGGAGAAGAGCTCAATCTGGGCGATCGTCTGGTTGGTGAACGAGTTCGACATCACGAACGACGGGTGACCGGTCGCGTTGCCGAGGTTGAGCAGCCGACCCTCCGAGAGGAGGATGATCGAGGTGCCGTCGCTGAAGCGCCACTCGTCGACCTGCGGCTTGATGTTGATCTTCTCGATCCCCTCTACCGCAGCGAGCCCGGCCATGTCGATCTCGTTGTCGAAGTGGCCGATGTTGCCGACGATCGCCTTGTCCTTCATGCGCTCCATGTGCTCGGCTCGGATGATGTCCTTGTTCCCGGTAGTCGTGATGAAGACGTCCGCTGTCTCCACGACGTCCTCGAGCGTCTTGACGTCGTAGCCCTCCATCAGGGCCTGGAGCGCGCAGATCGGATCGATCTCGGTGACGACGACGCGCGCGCCCTGGGCGGCGAGCGAGGCAGCCGAGCCTTTTCCGACGTCGCCGTAGCCGCAGACGACCGCGACCTTGCCGGCGAGCATCACGTCGGTCGCGCGGAAGATGCCGTCGACCAGCGAGTGGCGGCAGCCGTAGAGGTTGTCGAACTTGGACTTGGTGACCGAGTCGTTGACGTTGATCGCCGGGAACAGCAGGTCGCCGGTCTCGTGCATCTGGTAGAGGCGGTTGACGCCGGTCGTCGTCTCCTCGGTGACGCCCTTGATGCCGGCTGCGATTCGCGTGTAGTGATCCGAGTCGGCTGCGACGGAGCGCTGGAGGAGGCCGAGGAACACCTCGAACTCCTCGGACTCGGCCTGAGCGGGGTCGGGGACCGCGCCAGCCTTCTCGTACTCAGCCCCCTTGTGGACAAGCATCGTGGCGTCGCCGCCATCGTCGAGAATCATGTTGGGACCTTCACCGCCGGGCCAGTTGATCGCCTGCTCAGTGCACCACCAGTACTCCTCGAGGTTCTCGCCCTTCCAGGCGAAGCACGGGACGCCCTGAGGGTTCTCGGCATTGCCCTTCGGGCCCACGACAACGGCCGCGGCGGCGTGGTCCTGGGTCGAGAAGATGTTGCACGAGCACCAGCGAACCTCCGCCCCCAGCGCGGTCAGGGTCTCGATCAGGACGGCCGTCTGGATCGTCATGTGCAGCGATCCCGTGATCCGCGCGCCCGCGAGCGGCTGGGCGTCGGCGTACTCGGCGCGAACCGCCATCAGGCCGGGCATCTCGTGCTGGGCGAGCCGGATCTCGTTGCGACCGTAGTCGGCGAGCGAGAGGTCGGCGACGCGATAGTCGGCGGCGGTCAGCGTGGCTGTGGCACTCAAGGTTTCTCCTGGCGGTTGGGGCGCGAAAGCGTTGACGTCCAACCGCTCAAGATACCGATCGGTCACGACTCCTACTCGACGGTGAACTCCTTGATCGGCAGCGAGAAGCGCGCGCGCGCGTCGTCCACGAGGCCGTCTTCGAGCCAGTTGGCCTCTGCCTCCGGATGGTGAAAGACGACCAGCTCGTCGGCGGGCCACGTCGCGAGCGCGTCCTGGATCGCCAGCAGTGGGTCGGATTCGCCCGTGTTGCCGGCAGCGTCGACGCCGTCCTCGTCGAGCTGATGGACGGTTTCCTCTTGAACGGCCTCGGCCCGGTCGATGGCGGGATCGGGGTCGGCGAAGATCCAGCGCGTACGCGAGATCAACGCCGGCGCTACGACGAGCACCTCGGCGTTGGCGGCCGATTCGCCGATCGCGCTGCGCAGCTGCTCCCCTGAGACGGGCTCGGATACGAGGGCAAGGATTCTGTGGGGCTTGGTTTCGGTCATTCCCGACTAGTACCCACGAACGCCCGGCAGCCAACTCAGCACCACCGGATTACGCACGCGACGTCGGTCCTGCACTGCCTGTCACTCGTTCTGATGGAGACGGTGGGAATCGAACCCACGTCCGCGGTCGGGCACGAACAGCTTCTACGAGCGTAGCCAGAGCTCTGTGTCTCGCTCCCCGATCGCCGCTCAGGCAGGGTGGCGGGGGGCCAGCCTCCTTAGATTTCCCCGCGCCGCCGAAGGCGCTCGGCGCGGGTGGAGCCCGTTGTTGATGCCGGATTTCCACCCCACGGGCCGAGGGCGGGCCGACACCTCGCTCGCTTAGTTGTTGCTAAGCAGCGAGGGCGTACTCGTGAGAGTCCGCACTTATGGTTTTCCCGGTTGTTTTACGAGGCCGACCGGGGACCTCGGCTCGCAACTGCTCGCACGAGACAACCACGTCGAAGCCTGTCGTCCCCGTATGAGCGCTTCTAATCCTACAGACCCAGCAGCTTCTTCTTGGCCTGATCGAACTCGGCCTGGGTCAGTGCTCCCCCGGTGCGAAGCTCGGCGAGCTTGGTCAGCTCGGCGGTCAGATCGGGTGCGCTCGCCGGGCCGGTCGCGGATCCGGCGCTACGAGCGTGCTGCCGGAGCGTCGTGGCGAGCTCACCCATACCGAGCGAACCGAATACATCGCCGACCCGTTTGGCCTGCTCCGGATCGAGCTCGCCCCCGGTGAGGTCGACGGTCGCGACAGACGCGTCGCCGGAGGACATCAACTCGATCGCCTTCGCCCGCCCCGCCCCGGCGAAGATTGCCCCGATCAGGCCGGGGAGACCCATCGCACCGAACACGCAGCCGAGGGCAACCCCAAGGATCAGCAGGCCAATCCCGCCATCGGGCGGCTTGGCTGGTCCGAAGGCGGCGACGAGCGCACCCGCGCCCAGCAGGGTGAAGCCAAGCCCCCAGGCGAGTCGGCCAGAGCCGCGGACGGGCGATATCACCGCCCCGGCCAGCGTCGCGAAGACCGCGCCGACCAAGCCGATGATCTTGAGGTCGGTGCCCGGCGGGCAGGGACGAGCGGAGATGTAGGGGCCTCCCGACGCGCAGGTCCCCGTACGAACCAACCCGTAGATCGCCCAGCCCGCGAGCACCGAAGCGGCGGCGATCATCCCGAGGCCGACAAGTGAGCGGGCGAGGCGGATCATCGGTAGCACCGCGCGAGCGCTTCCCCATCGAGCGCCTTGACGGCGCACTTCGCCTGCTCGATCGCGAGCTCGGCCTGTTTGGCGGCGGCACGTCGGGCGCGTTCGGCGGCCGCCGTCGCCTTTGCCTGCGCTTTGCGTGCGGCCGCGTCCGCCGTGCCGAGCGGACGGACGTCGCTGCCGTCGATCGCGGCGGCGATGTCGTTGCCGCGCGGCGGCTCGGACCAGAAGGCGCTCCAGGAGGACTCGATGAGTTCGGTCGGATAGGCGCTGATCGTCATGTAGTCGAAGTCGGCCGGGAGCAGTCCCGCCGCGCGCTGCGCGCGATCGATGATCTTGGCCGGTGCGGCGGGGTCGATCTCCGAGCGGTCGAGCCCGTCGTAGTCGCTCGTCGAGAAGTCGCGCAGCTCGAGCGAGTAATCGAGGTCGACCTGGCCGGTCTGGGTCCGGCCGTCCGGGTTGATCGTCGTGACGTCGATCCGATCCGGCCGGATCGTGAACGTCCCGATCGTCGCGCCCGGCGCGGCCGTCTCGCCGATCACCGTCAGGGCGCGCCGGATGTTCTCCCGGCGCGTGAACGAGATCGCCGTTCCCGAATCGACCTCGCCGCGGGCGGCGCGCTTCAGCGGATCGCTGAGTGCGTCCTGCTCCTCGGCAGAGAAGACGTAGGCGGCCGCCCCGAAGGTGAGCAGGATCGTCAGGACCACCAGCAGTCGCTCTCCGATCCCACCCTCGCGCAGCGGCGAGCGGCGAGGCCCATCGGGCGGGTCGACGGGCGGCACCGAGCCGATCGTCGTCGTCCCGGACGAGCGCGGATTGAGAATCGCCTTGGAGCTGGTCTGGGGCTTTTCGTCGGCCACCGCGAGGCATCCTCCCACGCCGTGGAGCAGTCCGGCGTGCGGGATTGCCACACTGGAAGCGTGGAATCCCACTCCCCCACCCCGGCGACGGTCGGCCCGCAACCCGCCGACGGGCCACAGAGCCACTACCCGGAGACCTACTCGCCCGAGCCGGCACGCCCGAAGTCGCCCTGGAAGCGGATCGCGGGCGCCGCGGCGGCCGTCGGCCTGCTGATCCTCAACTTCGGCGCGAAGCTCAAGTTCGTCCTGCTCGCCCTGACGAAGGTCAAGCTGTTCACGACCTCCGCCAGCGCGCTCGTGTCGGTCGCCGCCTACGCGCTGATCTGGGGCTGGAGCTTCGCGGTCGGTTTCGTGGCGCTGCTGTTCGTCCACGAGCTCGGCCACGTATTCCAGCTGCGGCGGGAGGGGATCAAATCGAGCCCCGTGATGTTCATCCCGTTCCTCGGAGCGGTCGTCGCGATGAAGGAGTTGCCGAAGGATGCGGGCGCTGAGGCTCGCGTCGGGCTCGCCGGCCCCATTCTCGGCTCGCTCGGTTGCCTGATACCGGTCGCGCTCTGGCTGGCGACCGGAAACGTGTTCTTCCAGGCGCTCGCCTACACCGGCTTCCTGATCAACCTCTTCAACCTCCTCCCCGTGCTGCCGCTCGACGGCGGCCGCGCGATGGCTGCCCTCACCCCTTGGATGTGGGGCGTCGGCTGGGCGCTGCTGATCGGGATGGTGTTCGTCTTCCCGAACCCGATCCTGCTGCTGGTCGTGCTGGTGGGCGGCTTTGAGACCTACCGTCGCTGGAAGGAGCGTAAGTCTCCGGAGTCCAAGCGCTACAACGAAGTCACCCCGCGCACGCGGGCGCTGGTCGCGCTCAGCTACGTCGGCCTGGTCGTCGTGCTCGGCCTCGCGATGACCGCGACGTACCTGCCGCGCTCACTCCCCACGTAGACCGCGTTCGATCTCGCGACGGGCGTCCTTGGCCTTGAGGTCACGCCGCTTGTCGTAGAGGTCCTTGCCGCGCGCCAGCGCGATCTCGACCTTGGCGTTGCGTCCGGAGAAGTAGACCCTTGTCGGCACCAGCGTCAGCCCCTTCTCGTTGGTCTTCCCGAGGATCCGCTCGATCTCGCGCTCGTGGAGCAGCAGCTTGCGCACCCGCTCGGGCTCGTGGTTCTCTCGCGAGGCCGCCGGGTAGGGCGCGACGTGCATGTTGTGGAGAAACACCTCGCCACCGTCGACGGCCGCGTAGGCGTCCTTTAGCTGGACCGCTCCGGCGCGCATCGACTTGACCTCGGAGCCCTGGAGCACCATTCCGCATTCCCAGCGATCGGTCAGCGTGTACTTGAACGACGCCCGGCGATTGGTAGCGACATCGCCCGGCGCCGCCTTCCGTTTGCCCTTCTTGGCCATCGCCGCCTACGCTACCCGTCGATCCTCGGCGAGCACCAGGTCCGTGCGGCCGCGGAGCGGCTCAACGCGATCGACCCGGACCGCAACCGGATCACCCAACCGCAGCGTCCCGCCGGGGCTGCCGGTCGAGAGGATCGTCTCCTGCTCGTTGAGCGTCCAGTAGCCCTGCATGCGGCGGACCGGCAGAAAGCCTTCGAACCCCTCGGCGCCGAATCGGATGAACGCCCCCGACCCGATCAGCCCGACGACCTCGCCGTTGAAGTCGCGATCGTCGTGCGCCCGCTCGGCGAGCGAGCGCTCGAGCAGGAAGGCGAGGCAGATGTCATCGGCCGAGCGCTCGATCCGCATCGCGTCGCGCTCGACCTGGCTCGACCAGGCCGCCGCCTCTTCGAGCGCGTCGGCCCGCGGCGCGACGTCGTCGGCGCCGATCGCGGCGAGCAGGGCGCGGTGTGCGACGAGGTCGGGGTAGCGGCGGATCGGCGAGGTGAAGTGGCAGTAGCGTGTGCTCTGGAGGCCCGTGTGGCCGAGGTTGCGGGGCGAGTAGTAGGCCTGCTTGAGCGAGCGGAGCACGAGCGAGGTGAACGCCGCCGCGCCGCGCCCGCCGTTCGATCGAACGTGCTCGGCGACCATGACGCTGATCTCCCCGACGAGCTCGGCGGCCTGCTGCGGCGCGATCGACCGCGGCATCGGTGGCGTCGGGACCGAGAGCGAGGCCAGCTTCCCGACGAGCGCCTCCACGGCGGCCGGATCAGGGCGCTCGTGGACCCGGTAGAGCGTCGCCAGGCGACGATCGGAGAGTAGCCCCGCGACCTGCTCGTTGGCGAGGATCATCAGCGCCTCGATCAGCCGATGGGATTCCGTCTGCCGTTCGCGCGCGACCGATTCGACCCGCCCGGCGGCGTCGAAGCCGAAGGCCGGCTCAGAGCTCGACTCGATCGCCAGGGCCCCGCGCTGCTCGCGCCGTAGCGTCAGCTCGGCCGCCACCCGGCGCGCCAGCGCGAGCGGCTCGCCCCACGGGTCCGCTGCGCGCTCGGCACCCGCGAAGACGGCGTCCACCTGGTCATAGGTCAGCCGTGCGTCAGAGCGGATCAGCGAACGCGTGAAGGCGGCCGAACGCACTTCGGCACCGTCCAGCTCCAGCTCGACGCTCACGGCGAGCCTGTCCTCGCCGGGCACCAGCGAGCAAGCGGTGTTGGAGAGCGTTTCCGGGAGCATCGGCTCGACCGCCCCGGGGACGTAGACGCTGGTCGCGCGGCGCAAGGTTTCCTTCTCGAGCGCCGTGCCGGGCCGGACGTAGGCGCTCACATCGGCGATGTGGACCCAGACCCGGACGCGGTCGCCCAGCGCCTCGGCCGAGATGGCATCGTCGAAATCGCGTGCACTGGTCGGATCGATCGTCAGGGTCGGCAGGGCTCGCAGGTCGGCCCGCCCGACGGCGTCCATCCCACGAGCGGGGCTGTGCGAGACCTCAGCTGCCTCGGACTCGACCCCGGTCGGGAATCGCCGCCGCAGCCCTCGCTCGAGCATCAGCCCCTCGAGCACGTCACGCGTGACCGACGCGCGCCCGACCCGTCGCACGACCCGTACTCCGCGCTTGCCGCGGCCGAGCAGGACGAGGTCGCCGGGCTGCGCATCACCACGCGCCCGGCCCTCGAGCGCCACCCGGCCGCCACCGCGCTCGAAGACCGGCTCAGCGACCGTAAGCCTGCCGCGCCGCGCGAGGACCGCAATCCGGGGCTCGGCGGGGCCCGGTGCCCGCGAGCTCACGGGAGGTTCGACGTAAGCTGGTCGAGAGCGCGAGGAAGCGCCTCGTCGGGCTCGGTGCGCGGGTCGTCGACCGCCTTGACTTCGGGCTCGATTCCGGCGTCGGCGAGGTTGTCGCCCTGCGGCAGGAAGTAGCTGCCGACGGTGAGGTTGACCGTCCCCCCGTTGGAGAGCGGAATAATCTCCTGGAAGACCCCCTTGCCGAACGTCGTCTCACCGACGATCGCCTCGGCGCGGCCGCTGTCGCGAAGCGCACCGGCGACGATCTCGGACGAGCTCGCGGTTCCGCCATCGACGAGCACGACCATCTCCGTGTCGGTGTCGACCGCCGTACCGAGCGCCTCGTAGACCCTCTCGGGCGAGGTGCGACCGCGCGTCGCGACGATCTCACCCTCTTCGATGAAGACGCTCGCGACGAGCACCGCCTCGGTGAGCAGGCCGCCACCGTTGCCGCGCATGTCGAGCACGAGCCCGTCGACGTGCAGTCGCGTGAGCTTCTTGACGGCCTTGGCGACGTCAGCGTGGACACCCTCCGAGAACGTGATCAACTGGATCACACCGATCTTGCGGCCCTCCACCTCCTCGACACTTGTCTCGACCACGGGGACCTCGATGTTGGCGCGCTTGGGCCTGACCGTTCGCTCGCGTCCGGTCTTCGGATCGACCAGCGTCAGCTCGACCGGGGTACCGGCCGGCCCCTTGATCTTGGCGGTCGCAACTTCCGGCGGCTCCCCCGCGATCGACTCACCGTCGACCTCAGTGATCAGGTCACCGACCTGAATATCGACGCCCTCCGCGGGCGTGTCCTCGTAGACGACGAGCACCTCGAGACCCTGCTTTCCGGCGTCGATAGCGACGCCGATCCCGTCGAAATTGCCCGACAACGAGTCGCGCAGCCCGCGCGCGTCTTCGGGCGAGAAGTAGTTCGAGAAAGGGTCCCCGAGCGCCGCGACGGTCCCTCGCAGAGAGCCCTCCTCGAGCGAAGCCGGATCGACCTTCTCGAAGAAGAAAGCGTTGATCGCGGCCTCGATCTCGGCTCGTAGCGCCCGATCCTCGCCGACGAAGATCGCGCGCAGCCCGCTCGGCAGCCGTTCGGGATGGCCGCCGAGGTAGAGCCCTCCGGCGAAGGCGATCAGCGCTAGGAACAGCGCGAGGATGAATGCGCGAACGGTGCTGAGCATGGATCGGAGCGCCGCCGGCGCGTCCCGAACAGGTTAGCGAGGCGCTATACGCGGAGAAAGCGGCCCAGGGTGAGACCCGAGCCGATCGCCGAGACGGCCACGCAGGCGAACAAAAGGACGAGCGAGAGCGGCAGGAAGCCAAGCGTCTCCGGCGTCGAGAGGAAGTCGAAGGTCTGTTGCAGCGAATCGATGACGGTCACCTTCGCGAGCGCGAGCAGGAGGATCGCGAGGATCCCGCCCATCACGCCGACGACGACGCCCTCGATGACGAACGGCCAGCGGATGAACCAGTTAGTCGCGCCGACCAGCTTCATCACCTCGATCTCCCGCCGCCGGGCGAAGACCGAGAGCCGGATCGTGTTCGCGACGAGGGCGACCGAGGCGATCGTCAGGAGCACCGCCAGGACAATCGCGCCGACAAAGATCCCGCCGGTAGCTGAGAGGATCTTCTGGGTCTCCTCCTCCTTGTTCTGGATCTCGTCGATGATCGCGAACGCCGGGCTCGACGTGATCGACCCGCGCTTCTCACCCGAGTCCGGGACGACGATCGCGTCTGCGAGCGCGTCGATCCGATCGGGATCGTCGGGGGTCACGCGGAAAGCGTCCGGGAGCGGGTTGTTGCCGAGCACCTCGTAGGCCTCGGAGCCGCGTTCCTTCATCTCAGCCTTGAGCGCCGTCGCCTTGGAGATGAACTCGACCTCACCGACGTTGTCGAGATTCTTGAGCGCGGTTCCAAGCCGCTGGATCTGGGGCTCCGTCGCCGCGTCCTTGACGTAGACGTCGAGCAGCACGCGATCGCGGACCTGGCTGGCGCCGCCGGTCGTCGCCTGGACGATCGGGATGAATACGCCGAGCAGCAGCGCGGTGACGAGGATCGTCATCGTCGCGGCGAAGCTGGGCGCGGCGTTGCGGCGCAGCGCGCGGAACGCCTCCTTGAGGAAGAAGCCGAGGCGCATCGGCTAGTTGGGGTGCCCCTCGGCGCCGATGCCGAACTCACCGCGCAGGCGGATCGCGAACTCGCTCGTCGACTCGTCGGGGCTGTAAAGCCCGGAGCGCTCGTCGCGGATCACCCGGCCCTCGTAGAGCTCGACGACGCGGCGGCGCATCTTGTCCACCATGTCGCGGTCGTGGGTCGCTACGACGACGGTCGTCCCGGTGCGGTTGATCCGGTAGAGCAGCTGCATGATCCCGATCGAGGTCTCGGGATCGAGGTTGCCGGTCGGCTCATCGGCCAGCAGCAGTGGCGGATGGTTGACGAACGCCCGCGCGATCGAGACGCGCTGCTGCTCGCCCCCGGAGAGCTCGTCGGGGTAGTTGTGGAGCTTGGTCGAGAGGCCGACGAGGCGGATGATCTCGGGGACCTTGCGGCGGATCTCCGAGCGCGGCTGGCCGACGACCTCGAGCGCGTAGGCGACGTTCGCGGCCACCGTCCGATTCGGAAGCAGCTTGTAGTCCTGGAAGACGTTGCCGATGTTGCGGCGCAGGTGGGCCACGCGATTGCGCTTGATCACCTTGAGCGAGCGACCGGCTATGAAGAGCTCGCCCTCGGAAGGCTCGATCTCCTTCATCAGCAGGCGCAGGCACGTCGACTTACCGCACCCCGTCGGCCCCACGAGGAAGATGAACTCGCCGCGACCGATCTCCAGCGAAACGCGCTCGAGGCCCACGGTGCCCCCGCCGTAGACCTTCGACACGTCGCGCAACTCGACGACGGGGACCTCCCCGCTGCGCATGCGCGAGCGCTCGCTCATCTGTTCGGCACGACGCTGCTGGCCCTGCTGGGCGAGCGCCGCGACCTCGGAGTTCCCGGCTGCCATCGATCTGGTTGTAGCGGGTCCATTCGATCTTTCCCAGGGGTGCAACGCATTCTGCACCTTCAGGTCTCGATCGGCGGCAGCGGGTGTGGGCTTGCTAGCTGGCAACTCCGTACCGCTGAAACACCGTTCCGGCCGATTCGATGCTGTCGAGCAGCTCGAGCCGGATCGGTTGTGCCAGCGGCCCTTGAACGACCGGGAACGGGGGCGAACCCACGAGCAGCGGAGCGATCGTCAGATAGAACTCGTCGACGAGACCCTCGGCGAGCAGCGTGGCGCTGAGGCGGGGGCCGCCCTCGCAGAGGGCGTGCTCGACGCCGTGATCGGAGCGAAGCGCGCGCACCAGGGTCTCGAGGCCCGCATCGCCGAGGCGGAGATAGTCGACCTCGGCCCGCGCCCCTTCGAGGCGGCCGAGGGCACGGGTCGCGACAACGACCCGCGCCTCCAGCTCGGCGAACAATGGAAGCTCCGCCGACACACTGAGCTCACCGGAGACACAGACCGCCAAGGGTTCGGGCGCGAGGCCCGCCCGTTCGCGCAAGGCACGACGATCTGGATCCTTGACCATGCGTCCGTAGCGCTCGAGGTTGGCGGTCTTGGCGCCAAACAGGACCGCGTCCGTGGTCGCGCGCAGCGCGTGGAAGAGTGCGCGATCCGCCGAGCCGCTGAGACCCTCGCTGCGGCCGTCGAGCGCCACCCTGCCGTCCGCAGAGGCAACCATGTTGAGAGCCAGCCAGGGGCGGTCCTCGCGCGGGGCACGGTCGGCTCGACGGGCGAGCAGCTCCTCGAGAAACGATTCGACGGTCAGCTCGGCGGGTTCCGGGAAGATCCGCCGCAGACGTGGCGGGACGGCACCGCTCACGGGGTGATCGAGACCATCCGCTCGATCGGCACGCGCGCGCGTTCGGCGATCGCCGGCGCTACGGTGACAACGGGTGCGCACTCGCGCAGCGCGTCGCGCAACTTGGGCAACGTGATCATCTTCATGAAGCGGCAGGAGGCCTGGCGGTTTGCGGGAATGAACCGCTTGCCGGGGTTCTCCTGCTCGAGCGGGTAGAGCATCCCGGTCTCGGTGGCGACGATGAACTCCTCAGCCGACGAGCTGCGTGCGAAATCCAGCATTCCTCCGGTGGAGAGCATGTGGGTGCGCTCCGGATCGACGTCTCCCGCGGCGACGTACTCCATCACCTGGGTGGTGCAGCCGCACTCGGGATGGATCATGAACTCGGCGGCCGGATGCTCTGCGCGCACGTCGCGGATGTCGGAGGGGCGGATCCCGGCGTGGACGTGGCATTCACCGTCCCAGACGTGCATCCGCCGGCCGGTCACCCGCTCGACGTAGGCCCCGAGCCACATGTCTGGACCGAACAGGATCTCGGTGTCGGGGCCGTGCTCGCGCCAGATGTGTTCGACGACCTGGACGGCGTTCGAGGAGGTGCAGCAGTAATCGGTTTCGGCCTTGACCTCGGCGGTCGTGTTCACGTACATGACGACCAGCGCCCCGGGATGCTCGCCTTTCCAGGCGCGCAGCTGGTCGGCAGTGATCGAATCGGCGAGTGAGCAGCCGGCGTCGAGGTCGGGTAGCAACACGGTCGCCGCGGGACAGAGGATCGCGGCGGTCTCGGCCATGAAGTGAACGCCGCAGAAGGCAATCAGATCGGCACCGGAGGCTGCCGCCTGGCGCGAGAGCCCGAGCGAATCCCCGACGAAGTCGGCTACGTCCTGGATCTCCGGGAGCTGGTAGTTGTGGGCCAACAGGACGGCGCCGCGCTCCTGCGC
>JACCVG010000180.1 GCA_013698335.1 Thermoleophilaceae bacterium | reverse complement strand
CAACACATCGGTTCGCGGCCTGTAGCGGTCAATCCCCCGCGCGCAGCGAAACGCCCAGCAGTTGCTCGGCGATCGGCAGCGTCGTCTCGGCCCCGCGGTGCAGGATCGCACGCATCCCGACGGCCTCGGCGCCGGCGCAGTTCTCACGCAGATCGTCGACGAACACGCACTCGCCGGGTGCCGCGCCGGCGCGTTCGGCGCCGAGCAGGAAGATGTCTGCGTTGGGCTTGTGCATGCCGACCTCGCCGGAGATCACGACACCGTCGAACAGCTCATCCAGCGCCAGCCCGTCGTAGGCGATCCCGGCGCCCCAGGAATTCGAGATCAGACCGGTCTTGATCCCGGCCGCCCGCGCGCGCCGAACTGCCTCGAGCATCGGCTCGTCAGGCCCCATCCCGGCGAACAGTCGCTGGACCATCCCCTCGTGATCGGTGATCCCCAGGTGCGGGGCGAACAGCTCGGCGAACTCGTTCTCGTCGAGCTCGCCCCGCTCCAGGCGCCGCAGCAGCGCGAGCGCCTCGGGACTCTCGCGGAACAGCCGCTTGACCGCTTGGGGCTCGAGGCCCTCGGCCTCGGAGAACTGACGGAAGGACTCGAAGACGTTGGTCGTCAGTACGCCTCCGAAGTCCAGCAGCAGCGCCTCCATCAGCTCTCGCGGAGCGGACGGCGGGTGATCGATAGCGCCGCGTCGGCGAGTGCCGGGACCGCCCCGTCGAGCATCGCGAGGAATGGATCGTCGGTGGTGCCCGCGAGCGAGCGCTTGTAATTGCCCTCCATAAAGACAGCGGCCTTCCAGAGGGCGAGCGCCTGGTACCAGCGCAGATCGCTGACCGAGCGTCCGCTGCGCTCGGCGTAGAGCGCGATCAGGCCGTCGCGATCCGGGAAGCCCTCGCCCCGGGTGACGCCGCCGAGCTGGGAGAACATCGTGCCCATCGTCTCCTCGTCCCCGGGTTCGGACCAGGTGATCGTCAGGTAACCGAGGTCGGCGAGCGGGTCGCCGATCGTCGCGAGCTCCCAGTCGAAGATCGCGACCAGCCGCGCCGGCAAGCCGAGACCGAACATCGTGTTGCCGAGGCGGAAGTCGCCATGGACGATCGTCGCTTCGGGCTGCTCGGGACGATTGGTGGCGAGCCAGTCGGCGACTTCCTGGACCGGCGCCAGCTCGCGCGTCTTGTTGTGCTCCCAGAGCCCGTTGAAGCGGCGCAGCTGGCGCTCGAGGTAGCCGGTCGCCTTACCGAAGCCCTCGAGGCCGCAGGCGCGCCAGTCGACGGCGTGAACCTCGACCAGCGCGTCGATCAGCTCCTCGGCGATCAGAGCGCGCTGATCGGGCGAGTCGAGCTGGTTGGGGATTTGCTCGGTGATCACGATCCCCTCGACCTTCTCCATCACATAGAACGGGACGCCGATCAGGCTCTCATCGGCGCAGGTGCAGAGCACCGCTGGCGTGCGAACCGCGGCGTCGCCGACGGCGCTCAGCAGCCGGGCTTCGCGCAGGACGTCGTGCGCCGAGGGGGGCAAGGGAGGCCGTGGGGGCCGACGCAGGACGACCTCGGCCCCTTCGCGCCTGACCAAGTAGGTGATGTTCGAGTGGCCCTCGCCCACCCGTTCGGCCTCGATCGGGCCCGATCCGATCCCGTGTTCGTCGAGAAACGCCTGCACAGGAGAGCGAATCAGGAGCGGTGCCAGCTCCAGACCGGCCGCCTCTTCGTGGGTGTCGACGATCTCCGGGGGCGCCATCTCGGGCGGGATATTGCCATCAACCCCGATTCATGACGATTCCGATCAGGTGGCGCGCGTCCAGGGGGCCTTCGCTACAGTCGAGCGGTGCTCCGAACTGCCCTTCTTTCCCTGCTTTTGCTCGCCATCGCGGCGCCTGTGGCGATGGCCGATCCAGAGTCCGTCAAGGTCAAGAACTTCGAGTTCACGCCCGCGAAGATCAGAATCGCCCAAGGCGACAAGGTCAAATGGAGGAACGTCGAGGGCACCCACACGGTCACGATGGACCAGCGCGAGATCGAGATGGACGCGATCCTCAGCGGGGACGCGGATATCACGTCGGAGAAGTTCAAGAAGGAGGGCGTCTACAAGTACGTCTGCACCCTCCACATCGAGTCCGAGAACATGAAGGGCAAGGTCATCGTCGGGGACGGCGATCGGGACGAGTAGCGCCCGCCGAGCCCGTAGGGGTCATTCCCTGTAGTTGAGGATCAGTTCGCTCGTCGCCCGCGGCCGTTCGATCTGGGGCGAGTGTCCGACATCAGGCAGCGTCTCGATTCGCGCGGTCGGCAGTTCGGCCCACGCGTCGGTCGTAGCGGGATCGACGATCGTGTCGGCCATGCCCTGCACGTAGACGATCGGGAACCCCGTGTCGGCCAGCCGCTCCTGCAGTGGTAGCGCGGCCACGAATCCGCGGCTCGCGCGCGCTGCATCCCGGTAGGCGGGGTAGGTCATCCGGCGCAGGTCCTCAACCGCGTAGCCAGGGACCTCGAAACCGGGTGCGAAGGCGCGGCTCAGGCCGCTCTCGAGCAGCACGTCCGGGCTCAACTCGACGAGCGCCGGGCCGATCACGGGGAGGTAGCCGACCTCGGTCAGCAGCGGGAGCTGTGCGTAGCGGCGCTCGGCCGCGACGCCGAGTGCGACGAGTCCGTCGAACAGTTCCGGGTTGCGCTCGGCCAGCGCCGTGGCCACGACGCCGCCCATCGAGTGGCCGACGATCAGCGCGCGGTCGATCCCGAGCGAGTCGAGGGTTAGCCGCACGGCCTCGGCCTGGGCGGGTATCGAATACCCGCTCGCGGGCTTCGCCGACATCCCGTGACCAAGCAGATCGATCGTCGTCACGCGATGGCGCTCGGCGAGCCGGTCGAGCACCGGATCCCACCAGCGCGACGAGCAGGAGTAGCAGTGCAGCAGCACGATCGGGGAACCGTTTCGGGGGCCCTGTTGCTTGACGTGCAGGTCCGGCCCCGGGAGCTGGACGATCTGTCCGTCCCCGAGCGTGGCCGCCGCCGCCTCGCGCTCGGCGATGTAGGCGAATATCCCCGCTGCTCCCACGAGGACGACCACGACTGCCAGAGCGATGAAGCGCTTGTTCCCCCGCATAGTGCGGCCGGATGCTATTCAGACGCTGGGGCGGGCACGGGTGCCGGCAATCTCGCCGAGGTGCTCGACGTTCGCGCGGTCTTCGGGCTCATCGCTGGCTCGCGCGCCGAACCACGCGTCGAGGATCTCGTCGAGCAGCGCGTCGCTGACCGTTCGCAGCGAGAGCGCGAGGACGTTGGCGTCGTTCCAGCGCCGCGCTCCCTCCGCGGTCTGGGCGTCGCCGCAGAGCGCCGCCCGCACGCCGGGCAGCTTGTTCGCCGCGATTGCTGCGCCGGTGCCCGTCCAGCAGCAGACGACGGCCTGCTCGGCGCGGCCCTCGGCGACGTCGCGCGCGGCGGCCTCGGACGCCCAGGCCCAATCCTCGCGCTCACCGTCGGCCAGAGCGC
>JACCVG010000170.1 GCA_013698335.1 Thermoleophilaceae bacterium | reverse complement strand
GAGCGCGGGCAACCGTCCCGTGCCCGCCGTGGCAGACGACCGCAGCTGCTCCCGGCATCTCGCGCGAGTGCGAGAACCAATCGACGAGCCGCGCATTCGGCGGGACTGCGATCCGCTCCTCGGGCGTGCGGCGGTTGGTCGTGGCGAGCACGCGGACGGGTTCGTCGGCGAGCCCTCCGAGGGTGGCGCGCAGGAGAGTGTGATCAGGATCCTGCGAGGTGCTCGGGGCGACCAGCACGAGCGGGTCATCACCGGGCGGGGCCTCGCTCCCTTCGTACCGTGGCTCCCAGAGCAGCGGTCCGGTGACCTCCATCCAGTCGTTCGGCTCCTCCCGCTCGTACTCGAACTGAGGAAACGTGGCGACGAGCGCCAGCCGGCGCGATATCCCGCCATGGAGTCGCTCGATCGGGGGCAGCCCGACCCGCGTCCTCGCTCCGTTCAGCTCGTCACGCCCCTGGCGCTCGCCGCGGCGAACCAAGGGATCGAAGCCCCGCCAGAGCGCGCGCCCGATCGGCGAGCGCGGGATCCGGGCGCCGGTGGCAAACGGCGGCCAGTGTGGCTCGCGGATGGGCAGCGGGTGGGGGACGAGCGTCGCCCACGGCACGCCTTCGACCTCGGCCGCGAGCGTCGCGGCGACGGTCAGGATGTCGGCGACGACGACGTGCGGTTGGAGTTCGCGAACGACGCTGCGGGCCTGGTTGGTCGCTCGGACAGCGGCCTGGTAGGGCGCCAGCGCGGTTTCGCCCGGGCGCGGGAAGACCGTGTACTCGGGTGCCGGGGAGAACTCCATCCCTTCGCGCTCGGCGTCGGGGCGCCAGCGCTTCCAGCTCTCGAAGCAGACGCGATGGCCGCGCCCCACCAGTGCGCGCCCGAGCGCCAGGGCCGGAAAGGCGTGGCCCGGATCTCCGAAGGCGGCGACGAGGACGCGGAGCCGCGCGGCCTCGCTCAGAGGGCTTCGGCGAGGTCGCGGAGCATCGCCGCGCGCCGCTCGCTCTCGGCGGCGACCGGGCTGACGATCAGGGTCCCGACGCCGGCGTCCCGGTAGGCCTCCATGCGGTCGAGCACACGGTCCTTGGGTCCGACCAGGCAGACCTTGTCGATCAGCTCAGCCGGCAGCGCCGCCGCGGCCTCCTCCTTCTTGCCGTCCAGGTAGAGGTTCTGAACCTCCTCGGCCGCGTCCTCGAACCCGTAGCTGCGCATCAGCGCGTTGTAGAAGTTCTGCTTTCGCGAGCCCATCCCGCCGACGTAGAGGGCGATGAACGGCCGCATGACGTCTCGGGCGCGGTCCAGGTCCTCGTCGATGCAGACGTTGACCCCCGGGGCGATGTCGAAATCGGGGGCCAGCTCCTTGCCGGCCCGCGCGGCGCCTTTTCCGAGCAGGTCGCGGAACTGCTTGACCTCCTCCGGTGCAAAGAAGATCGGCAGCCAGCCGTCGGCGATCTCGCCGGTCAGCTCCGTGTTACGCGGCCCGATCGCGGCGATGTAGACCGGGATCCGCTCCTGGACGGGTCTGATCGTCAGTTTGAGCGCCTTGCCCGGTCCGTCCGGCAGCGGCAGCTCGTACTGCTCCCCGCTGAACTCGAGGCGCTCACGGGCGAGCGCCTTGCGCACGATCGCCACGTACTCGCGGGTCCGCTGTAGCTGCGCGCCGAACCGCTCGCCGTGCCAGCCCTCGGCGACCTGGGGGCCGGAGGAGCCGATCCCGAGCAGCATGCGGCCGGCGGAGAGGTTGTCGAGCGTCGCTGCGGTCATCGCGGTCATCGCCGGCGAGCGCGCGGGCATCTGGAAGATCGCCGAGCCGATCTTGATCGTTCTGGTCTGGCCGGCGAGCCACGCGAGCACGGTTGCCGCATCAGAACCGTAGGCCTCGGCCGACCACGCCGAGTGGAAACCCAAGGCCTCGGCGTGCTTGACGATCTCGAGCTGCTGCTCGGCCGTGAACCCCAGTCCCCAGTAGCCGATGTTCAGGCCCAGCCTCATGCAAGTCTCCTCTCAGATCGGTTGCGCCCGTTGAACGTCTGCAGCCTGCTCGTTAGCTTGCGGAGCGGAAGGCGCGGGATGTTAGGTCAACCCGCCGAAGCGACACGGCCTGGGAGGGCAATCGCATGAAACGTCAGAGAGGGCCCGCTGAGGCACTCCGCAACGCGATAGCGGCCCTGCCGCACCGTTCGAAGACCGCCATGCTCGAGGGCATCGAGGACAATCCGATCATCGTCGGCGCCTACGTCGACGGCGACGGCGGTGTCTGCCCGATGCTCGCCGCCCACCGCAACGGCGGTCGCACCAGCCTGGCCAGCTTCGCCCGTGCCTGGGACCGCTACACCGACGCCAGCCGCGTCCGCCGTGCGACCCTGCGCGAGGTCGAGAACTTGAAGGCGATGCTCTCGGCGAGCCTCGCCGACGACGTCGACATCGACGAGCGCGACGTCGCCGAGGCGATCGCCGACCACAAGCGCCTCGTCGCCCGTCGCGAGGCAACGACGGTGCACCGGCCGCGCCCCGGCGATCGCGATCGCTCGAAGGAGCTCCGCCGCCGCGAGGGCTGGGCCTGGACGCGACCGTTCCGCCGCTACGACCAGTACGAGGCCGCGATGGCCGCGATCGAGGAGACCGCACCCGCCGAGGAGCGGGAGCTCGTCACCTCGTAGTCGCGATCGGCCTACAGGGCGTCGCCGGGTCGGATGAACTGGATCTCCGGGACGCGGCAGGCCGGCGAGGTCTTCAACAGATAGCGGACGGCCTCGGCGAGGTCCTGCGGCTGGATCATGTCCTCCTTCGGGACCCCGTCGACCCAGTCGGTCATCGGCGTGGCGACGAACGCGGGACAGAACGCCGTCACCTGGATGCCGTCGTCGCCGAGCTCCTTGTGGAGCGCTTGGCTGAGGCCGACGACGCCGGCCTTGGTCGCCGAGTAGGCGGCGAGCCAGCCCTGGCCGAACTTGCCCGCGATCGAGGCGATGTTCACGATCAGCGCCTTGTGGTGCTCGGCGCCGGCCAGCTTGAGCAGTGGTATCGACTGCCGCGTCATCAGGTAGACGGCGCGCAGATTGACGTCGAGCTGCATGTCGAGCTTCTTTGTCGTGTGGTCGGCGACGGCGCCCCCGATCCCCACACCCGCGTTGTTGACGAGCACGTCGAGCCTTCCGAACCGCTCGGTGTGCTCCTCGACCAGCGCGATCATCTCCTCCTCGCTGGCCATGTTGGTCGGAACAGCGTGGGCATCGATGCCGGCCTCGACCAGGTCGGCGACCGCCGCCTCGAGCTTGTCCGGGCGGCGCGCCGAAACGGTCAGCGAGTACCCGTCCTCGCCCAGCGCGCGGGCGATCGCCAATCCGATTCCGCTCGAGCCACCGGTTATCAGCGCCGCGCGTTCCGCCATCTGCTCCTCCTCGTTTGACCTTGCCGCTGCGCGCGCACGATAACCGTCGGCCCCTGCGAGGGTCTTTCCCTAGGGTGTCCGGTTGTGTTGCTCGCCCGACCTGCCCTGACGTTGCTGGCCATGCTCCTGATCGCAGGATGCGGTTCGGCGCCGAGCCAACCTCCGGAAACTGCACCTACGGCAGCTGCGGCCAACTTCCCCGACGCCGACGGTCGCACACTCGTCGAGCTCCGGGACAGTTTCGAGCAAGGCGACGTGGTGCTTTCCGCGGCGATGTCGGTGCTCGAGCCTGGCGAGACCAACCGCTTCGGCTTCGGCCTGTTCGATCTCTCGCGAGCCCAGCTCAACGAGGAGACGGCCGCCGTCTACATCGCGCGTGCCGGTGGCGGTCCGGCGCTCGGCCCGTTTCCGGCCTCAGCGGAATCGCTCGCGGTCAGCCCGCAGTTCCGCAGCGCCGGAGCCGAGGCCGACGGGGCTCAGTCTGTCTACGCGGCCGAGATTCCGATCAAGGGTGGCGGGCAGTACGAGTTCCTCGGCGCCGTAGAGCGGGGTGGAGAGATCGTCTTCGCGGACCCTGCCTCACCGCCGCTCAGCGCCGACCCCGACAACGAGGTCCCTGACATCGGCGACCAGGCGCCGCCCATCTCCACCCCGACCTACACCTCCGTCGGGGGCGACCTCGAGCAGATCGACACCCGGGTGCCGGCAGCGCGGGAGCTGCACGAGGTCGACTTCGCCGACGTCGTCGGCAAACGGCCGGCCGTCCTGATGTTCGCGACCCCGGCGCTCTGCCAGACGCGTGTCTGCGGCCCGGTCGTCGACGAGATGCTCGAGGTCTCGGCCGAAGCATCCGAGGAGATCGCCTTCATCCACCAAGAGGTCTACATCGACAACGAACTCGAGAAGGGGATTCGTCCCCAGCTGACCAAGTTCGGGCTGCAGAGCGAGCCATGGACGTTCGTGGTCGGCGCCGACGGCCGCATCGTCGAGCGGTTCGAGGGCGCTTTCAGCATCGCCGAGCTGCGGGAGGCCGTCAGCCGGCTCTAGCCGCGGGGACGGCATCGCGGTCGA
>JACCVG010000105.1 GCA_013698335.1 Thermoleophilaceae bacterium | reverse complement strand
ATTCCGACGCGACCGGGGGGCCAGTAGGTGAAGAAGGCGGTGCCGACAATCTGGTCCTTTGGAACCGGTCCCCAGATCCGGCTGTCAGCGCTTCCCCCACGGTTGTCGCCCATCATAAAAAACTGATCCGTCGGAATCGTGATCTCCTTCTCGAGATCGCAGCTGATGCAGGAGGAGTCGGGCTTGATGAACGGCTCGTCCTGCAGCTCGCCGTTGATGTAGACGCGGCCGTCCATGACCTTCAGCCGATCGCCGGGCAGCCCGACCACCCGCTTGATGAAGTTCTGGTCCGACGCCTCGGGCGTGCCCTCGGGACAGGGTCCCTTTTTGTCGTGATCGACTCCGCACTCGCCCTTGTCGGCGCCCGCAGGCGGCCGGAAGACGACGACATCGCCCCGATCGGGATCCGAGAAGCGCTGCGTGACTCGATCGACGAGCACCCGCTGGCCGACTTCGAGCGTCGGCACCATCGAACGACTGGGGATCCGGAACGGCTTGACCAGCACCGCCTGGATGCCGAGCGCGAGCCCGAGGGCCACCGCCACGATCACTACTAGCTCGACGAGCGAGTTCTTGCCCCGGGACTCTCGCCCGGACGAGGACTCCTCGCTCACTAGCTGTTCGAGGCCGGCGGGACTTCGTCTGATTCGGCCTGCTCGGTCGAGGCGGTCGGCTCTTCCGCCGGCTCGGCTTCGGCATCGGCGGCTTCGGCCTCATCGATGGGCTGCTCGGCGACCGCCGCGTCCTCCTCGGGCTGCGGAGCGATGACTTCGCCGGTCTCTGGAACGATCGCCTCGGCCGGCGCCTCCTCCTGGAGGCCTTGCGCATCGGCCATGTCGTCGAGTTCGTGCTCCTCGGCGCCGGTGTACTGCCGCTCGCGCACCCGCGCCGCGCGCCCGACGCGATCGCGCAGGTAGTAGAGCTTCGCCCGCCTTACGTCGCCGCGGCTGGCCACCTCGACCTTCTCGATCTTCGGCGAGTGCAGGGGGAACGTCCGCTCGACGCCGACCCCGAAAGACTGCTTGCGGACGGTGAAGGTCTCACGCGCCCCGTTGCCCTGGATCTTGATCACGACGCCGTCGAAGACCTGGGTCCGCCGCCGAGTGCCCTCGACGACCTGGAAATGGACGCGTACGCGGTCACCGGCCTGGAAGGACGGGCGGCGGCGCAGTTGCTTGCGCTCGATGCTTTCGATTACTGAGCTCATGGGGAGGGGCTCCGCGAACCTCGGCCGCGACGACCGGACGCAGAGCGACGAGCAAGGTTAGCGATCCCGCTCGGCCCGCGCCCTCCCCCGGGCTCGGCTCTGCTCCCGCCGCCAGGCATCGATCCGGGCATGATCGCCCGACAGCAGGATCTCGGGAACCCCATGCCCACGCCACTCGGCAGGTCTCGTGTAGTGCGGGTACTCGGGGTCGCCCTCGAGTGCGCTGCTGAACGACTCCTCGGCGGCGCTGCGCTCATCACCGAGGGCGCCGGGTAGTTTCCGGACCACCGCGTCGCAGATCGTCATCGCCGCGAGCTCCCCGCCGGACAGGACATAGGGACCAACCGAGACGACGTCGGATGCGAGCCGCTCGTGAACCCGCTCGTCGAAACCTTCGTAGCGGCCACAAAGCAGGGTCAGGGCGGGTTCGGCGGCCAGCTCGTCGACCAATTCGTCGTCGAGCTGGCGCCCGGTCGGCGAAAGCGCGATCACGCGCGAGGTCCGCGCGCGGGCGATCGGGTCCTCGCCGTAGTGCCCTCCCAGGGAGGCGGCCACGACATCGACCCGCAGGACCATCCCGGCGCCGCCGCCGTAGGGGGTGTCATCTACCTGACCGCCTGACAACGGAGTCCCGGCGCGCAGATCGATGCAATCGAGCTCGAGGCCGGCCTCGAGGGCATTCCGGACGTGGCGCTGATCGGCAAACCAGTTGAACCAGGCCGGGAAGAGGGTGAAGACGTCGATTCGCACGCGATCGCCCTTCCGGCGCGGGCCTCTACTCGGGATCCACTACGTCGACGAGGATCCGCTGTTCGCGCTTCACAGCCGCGGCGCGTACGACCGAGCGGATCGCGTTGATCGTCCTCCCGCCGCGACCGATCAGCTTGCCGACCTCGCTCCCGGAGGCGCTGACTTCGATCACCAGCGTCCCGTCGTCCTCCTCGAACGACGTGACCGTCACCGAATCGGGCTCGTCCACAAGCGATCTGGCCACGAACTCGACCAGGCCCTCGACCTTGTCGGCGGCGTCCGTCAGCTCGCGTCGGCGGCCGTCTTGGCCGAGACGCCACTCGCGCGCATCAGCTGCTTGACGGTGTTCGTCGGCTGGGCGCCGCGCGCGAGCCAGTGGTTGAGGCGTTCGGCGTCGAGCACGATCTCCGACGGATCGGTCTGCGGGTTGTAGCGGCCGACCGTCTCGATGATCCGCCCATCGCGCGGGGAGCGCTGGTCGGCGACGACGACCCGCCAGATCGGGTTTTTCTTGCCGCCTACGCGCGTCAGTCTCACTCGTACCGCCAAGTTTCGTACACCTCTCCAGGGTCAGGATCTCGCCCATCAGCGCCAGGACGGCGCGACGAGCCGACCGCTGAGGTTAGCGCGGATGGGGCCTCAGCGGCCGCCGGCGAGCTGCTGGAGGGTGGGCATCTTGCCCGAGGCGACCTGCCGCATCAGCTTGCGCATCTGACCGAACTGCTTCACGAGCTGGTTCACCGACTGGACCGAGGTGCCCGAACCGTTCGCTATCCGGCGGCGGCGGGAGCCGTTGATCATCGAGGGATTGGCGCGCTCGGCCGGCGTCATCGAGGTGATGATCGCCTGGATCCGATCAATCTCCCGCTCATCGAGGTTTAGCTGGGAGAGCTGCTTGCCCGAGAGGCCCGGGAGCATCCCGAGCAGGCTGGTCAGCGGACCCATCTTGCGAATCTGCTGGATTTGCTCGAGGAAGTCGTCGAGCGTGAACTCGTCCCTGCGGAGCTTGCCCTCCATCTCCTGGGCCTGGCGTTGGTCGAGCTGGCGCTCGGCCTTCTCGACCAGCGTCATCACATCGCCCATGCCGAGGATCCGCTGAGCCATCCGATCGGGGTGAAAGCGCTCGAAGGCGTCGAGCTTTTCGCCCGTCGAGGCGTAGAGGATCGGCTTGCCGGTGCTGGCCCGGATCGACAGCGCGGCGCCGCCGCGCGCATCGCCATCGAGCTTGGTCAGGATCACACCGTCGAACTTGGCGCTCTCGCCGAATGCATCCGCGATCCGGATGGCCTCCTGTCCGGTCATCGCGTCGAGGACGAGCACGACGTTGTGTGGCTTGACCCGGCTGCGGATCGCGGCGAGCTCGGCCATCAGCGCGACGTCGACGTTGAGCCGACCGGCCGTGTCGACGATCAGCACGTCACGACCCTCGGCGACGGCGCGCTCGAGCGCCCATCCGGCGACTTCGACGGGGTCGGCAGCCGTTCCCTGCTCGTAAACCGTGGCACCGGCCTGGCCGCCCACCTTGACGAGCTGGTCGACCGCCGCCGGGCGCTGTAGGTCGCATGCGGCGAGGGCCACATCGAGGCCACGCTGCTCACGGAGGGCGAGCGCGAGCTTCGCGCAGGCCGTCGTCTTGCCCGAGCCCTGCAGTCCAGCGATCAGGATCACGGTCGGCCCACCCGAGGCGAAGACGAGTTCACGCCCGGTGCCGCCCATCAGTTCGCTGAGCTCGTCGGAGACGATCCCGACGACCTGCTGACCGGGGTTCAGCGATTCGAGTACGTCCCGGCCCCGGGCGCGCTCGCCGACCGCCGCCGTGAACTGCTTGACTACGCGCAGGTTGACATCGGCCTCGAGCAGCGCGAGGCGGACCTGCCGCATCGCTGCCTTGATGTCGTCCTCGCTCAGGGCGCCGCGCGAACGGACACCGGCGAGGGCTCCCTGGAGCCGGTCGGAAAGGGTTTCCAGCACCGTCTAGACCGCGCTCAGCGGATCGAGCGCGGTGGCTCCGGACGCTCGTCATCAGCGCCCATCGCGGAGCTGACCCGCTCGAGGGCGGCCGTGAACTCGCTCGGAATCACCCACAGCTTGTTCGATTCGCCGCGCGCGATCTCAGGCAGGGTCTGGAGGTACTGGTAGGCGAGCAGCTTCGGGTCCGCGTCGCCCGCGTGGATCGCGCCGAACACCGTCTCGATCGCCTTCGCCTCACCCTCGGCCTCGAGGATCTGAGACTCACGCAGCCCCTCCGCGCGCAGAATCGCCGACTGTTTCTCGCCCTCGGCGGTCAGGATCTGGGACTGCTTGAACCCTTCGGCCGTCAGGATCGCGGCGCGCTTGTCGCGCTCGGCGCGCATCTGCTTCTCCATCGCCTCCTGGATCGATGCCGGCGGGTCGACGGCCTTGAGCTCGACCCGGTTGACTCGGATGCCCCACTTGCCGGTCGCCTCGTCGAGCACGGCGCGCAGACCGGCGTTGATGTTGTCGCGGGAGGTCAGCGTGTCCTCCAGCGTCATGCCGCCGATCACGTTGCGGAGCGTCGTCACGGTCAGCTGCTCGATGCCCGCGATGTAGTCGGCGATCTCATAGGTCGC
>JACCVG010000098.1 GCA_013698335.1 Thermoleophilaceae bacterium | reverse complement strand
GGAGCAGACCGCGCAGCCCCACCAAGAGCGCTCCGGCGCGAAGCGCCATGAAGCTCCGTCAGGAGCCGTCGAGGTCGAGGCGCCGAAAAAGGAGCGTCGCTCCAAGCGGCAGACGTCCCGGTATCGCAAGCGGTCGGCGGCAGTCACTCCGACCGAGGCCGGCAACGCGGCTCCCGCCGATCCGGCCGTCGAGGACCCGACGGCCGGCCTCCTGCCCTAAGGGCTCCGCAGGGCTCAGCGCCGCAGCGAAGCGAGCAGCAGCCCGAGGATCGCGCCTGCGGCCGCGCCGCCCGCTCCTGCCACGAAACTCGCGCTCGGTTCGGCGAGCGGCAGCAGCGCCAGGACGGCGACCATTACGCCGAAGCCGATCATGTCCGGCTCGCGATCAGCCCCGCGCGCGACGGAAGCCCGGGTTTCGAGGAGCCAGGCGAAGGCCAAGCCGAGGGCGGCCGAATTAGCACCATAGGCGGGGTAGCTCTCGATGCCGATCGTCGCGAAGGACCCGACGAGCCCGGTCAGCAGGAAGACGACGAGCACCGCGAAGAGACCGAACCGGCGCTCGAGCGCGATGCCGAAGACCCCGACCGCGAGCATCACGACGAACAGGTACCCGGGCCCCGGGTTCGCGAACAGCGTGCTGAGGGGCAGCCAGAGCTCGTTGCCGGGCGGACCGAGCAGGCCGACGTCGAGGATCGACACGAAGCCGGTCGAGAGGATCAGCGTCGCCAGTGCCGAGACCACGATTACCCCGATAGTCGCAAGCGGACGTCCGTCGGAGGGCTCGGGGCGCTCGCGCGCCGACCGCGCCGGGGGTCGCCGCCGCATGCGGCCGCGACGGCCTTCAATCGCCTCGCCGTCCGGGCCGATGTTGGAGCCCGCTTTCGCACTCGCTGACCGCAGTACGGACACTCCGTCACGTACGGGCTGACCTCCGAGCCGCAGTTCTTGCACACGACGAAGAGGTCGGGGCTGCTCACGAATCCGAGGATACGCGAGCCCGCGCCGGGCGGGCGATCAGGCGGGCAGCGTCTTGGCGACGATCTCGCGCATGACTTCGGCAAAATCGCTGTTGGCCTCATAGACGACCAGCTGGCGAGCGGCGCCGTTGCCGCGCTCGAGCAGGTCGTCAATTCCCGCCAGCTGATCGATCGAACCCAGATCGCGCGCGTGGTCGGCGAGCCGCTCGAGCACCCTGCGGATTAGGTCCGGGGTGGCGATCGGCCGCGCCGAGGGCAGGTCGACCAGCTCGCCGTCGAGCCCATGACGAGCGGCCAGCCACTTGTTCTCGTCGAGCATCTCGAACGAACACCGCGCAAGCGGCAGGCCTGCGTCGAACTGCTCCGCGAGCTCACGGACCATCGCCTGAATCAGGGCGGCCAGCGCGAGCGTGTGCTCGACCCGCGTCTGGGCGTCCATCACGCGGACCTCGACGGTCCCCAGGTTGGGATGGGCGCGCACGTCGTGCCAGAGGTAGGTGTAGTCGTCGATCACCTTCGACTCGACCATGAAGCCGATGCGCTCGACGTAGTCCTCCCAGTCGCGGTAGAAGGGCGGGACGCCGACCCGTGGGAACGCGCGGAAGATCGGGGTCCTCGTGGAGTGCATTCCGGTTGCATCGGCGCGCCAGAAGGGTGAGTTCGCCGAGAGCGCCAACAGCAGGGGAACGTGGACCCGCATCCCGTTCGCGACGTAGATCGCCTTATCGGCGTCGTCGATGCCGATGTGGACGTGGGCCCCGAAGATCAGCTCCTGGCGAGCGACGAAGCGCAGAGCGGCGACCAGATCGCGGTAGCGCTGACGCTGGACGACCCGCTGGTCCTCCCACATCGCGTAGGGGTGGGTGCCGGCCGATCCGATCGCCAGGCCCCGTTCGGCCGCCGCCTGACCGACACGCGCCCGCAGGGCGGGCAGCTCGCGCGCGACCTCGGCGATCGAAGCGCAGGGCTTCGTGGCGATCTCGAGGACCGACTCCAGTAGTTCAGGCTTGACCTCGTCGGCCCCTCCTCCGGAGGCCTCGAGCATCGCCTCGATCGCGTTCGTGAGCTCGAGCGTCTCGGGATCGAGGATCATCAGCTCCTCTTCGATGCCGACCGTGAACGGCGGGCCGGTGAACCGATGCTCCACGGCGCCATCCTAGCCCTGGCCGACCGGTCCCAAACCTGCACGGTCCCGACATCCGGAGCGGGGCACGAACCCGTATCGCGCGTGTATATGCTCGGGCCCCCGCCGCTCGGCGCCTGCGCGCCGCCAATACCCAAGGAGTTCGAAAATAGATGAGCCTCGGCTATGACGGAAAGCTCTACGTGCTCGCGTTCGACCATCGCGGCTCGTTCCAGAAGAAGATGTTCGGCATCGACGGAGATCCCACCGACGAGCAGTCGGCCACGATCGCAGACGCCAAGCACCTGATCTACGAAGGCATGGCGCTCGCGGTCGAGGACGGGGCCGATCCGAGCGTCACCGGGGTGCTCGTCGATGAGCAGTTCGGAGGCGACATCCCCAGCCAGGCGAAGGCCGGTGGGCTGAAGCTCGCCATGCCGGTCGAGAAGAGCGGACAGAACGAGTTCGACTTCCAGTACGACGACCAGTTCGGTGAGCACATCGAGAGCTTCGACCCGGACTTCTCGAAGGTTCTCGTCCGCTACAACCCGGACGGCGACACAGCCATGAACGAGCGACAGCTCGAGCGGCTCAAGCGGCTCGCCGACTGGCTGCACGCGAACGATCGCAAGTTCCTCTTCGAGCTGCTCGTACCCGCCGAGGAGGCGCAGCTCGAAGCGGCCGGCGGTGATACCGATCGCTACGACGCCGAGCTACGGCCCGAGCTGATGCGACGGGCGATCGCTGAGATCCAGGACGCGGGAATCGAGGTCGACATCTGGAAGATCGAAGGACTCGACCGCCGCGAGGACTGCGAGACGATCATCGCGCAGACCAGAGCGGGCGGCCGCGACGGCGTGGTCAGCGTTCTGCTGGGGCGCGGCGCCAACGACGCCAAGGTCGACCACTGGCTGGCCCAGGCCGCCCCGGTGCCGGGTTTCGTGGGTTTTGCGATCGGTCGCTCGATCTGGTGGGACGCCCTGAAGGGGTTCCTCGCCGGGGACCTCGAGCGGGCGGCCGCAGCCAGGCAGATCGCCGACAACTACGGCCGCTTCATCTCGGTCTACGAATCGAACGAATCGGGCCTCAAGTAAGAGGTGCGTTAGAGTGTCGTCCAATGCGGATGAGGCAATCGCTGGCCCAGTTCGAGGCCGCGTTCCACGAAGAGAGAGCCGAGGACGAGGCTCGCAGGCAGCGGCTGCGCAGTGAGGCGGCGGTTCGCTCCCGTGCGCGGCGCGTTCAGAAGGTGGAGCGTCACGGGACACTCCGCTTCGCCGGCTTGACGCTCGCGATCCTCGCCACCAGCGTGATCGTCACGCTGGTGATGTTCGAGACGCTCGCTCTGTTGATCGGCGCCTAGCGTCTAGCCGGGAGCCGGCCCGACGGGCGCTTCGGAGCTGAGCTCGTCGGTCTTCGTCGCTCCGCCGTGGATCTCGACGTAGATCTCCTTGCGGAAGACGGGGATCGTCCGCGGAGCAGAAATCCCGAGCCGCACCTTGTCCCCCGTCACCGCCAGCACCGAGATCTCAACGTCGTCCCCGATCATGATGCTCTGCCTCAGTTTTCGCGTAAGTACCAGCATCGTTTCCCCACCTCCCAGACGAGGAGTCTAGCGCGGCTGCGGCGGCGTGCCGCGGGGCGTCGGCCAGGGTCGATTGCTACGCTCCCCCGCGCCGTGGCCAGGAGATCCCTCAGACCTCAGCTGAACCAGATTCGCACCTGGGTGCGTCAAGGACGGACCGATGCGTGGATCGCCCATCAGCTCGAAGTCACGGTGCGCGACATCGATCAGTTCAAGCGCGAGCACGGCCTGACCGCCGACGAGTC
Organism: Thermoleophilaceae bacterium; assembly: GCA_013698335.1. GTDB lineage: Bacteria > Actinomycetota > Thermoleophilia > Solirubrobacterales > Thermoleophilaceae > JACCVG01. The sequence continues at coordinate 1,617 of JACCVG010000098.1, read as the reverse complement.
GTCGAACGGCTTCGAGGAGCGTGACCTGCGCGCCGAGGATGACGAGCTGGTCGCTGCCGAGCTCGACGCCATCGTGGAAGAAGAGGCCGAAGAGGACGACGCCTCGGACTCAGACGACGGCGACTCCGGCGAGGCGGAAGGCGATGACCAGCCCAAACGCCGCCGCCGAGGTCGTCGGGGTGGACGCCGTCGCAAGGGCAAGCAGCCGCTCGAGGGATCCTTCGACCACGGTGACGAAGGCTACGGTCTCTGGCTCGACGCCAGTATCCAGGATGATGCGATCTACGCCGAGCACTGGGCCGGGCATCGGCCGGTCGTAGTGGCCGTCGAGGCGGACCGGATCGTGATCACCCGGGCCGGCGAAGAGCCCGAGGACGGCGGCGACGCCGACTCCGACGACTAGCGCCTCCTAGTCTCGCTGTAGACGCTCTCTAGGCCGGCCCCCGGCGAAGTCTCCCGAGTGGCGGGCGTAGCGGGCAAACGCGGCGTCGATCACTGCCGACCCATCGACGCCGGCCCCGTTCGCGGCGGCGATCGCCTCGCCCCAGTCGACACCGCGGGCGTAAAAGGCGACCAGCTCCTCGAGCCGGAAGCTCGACCCCAGCCGGCGACGCATGTCCTCGAGCACCGCGGCGACCGCCCGGTCGAGCACGACCCTGGTCGCGGGCTCGCTCCCCGCCACGCGCCGTTGCCCGTCCTCCCACTGGTAGAGGGCGTTGGCGAGCGCGTACTCCATCGCTCGCTGACGGTACCGAGATCGATCAGGGCTTGGCGGGCTCGATCGAGAGCAACGTCTCGCCGCGCCTGACCATTCCCAGCCTGCGCGCCTCCACTTCGATCGCGGTCGGGTCCGAAAGCGCCTCGACTCGTCGCTGAAGCTCCTGGTGCTCGCGCTCGAGCTGCGCTACCTCGCCGCGATGGCGCTCGGCGTTCTCAGACTGCGCGTGCCACCTGGTCAGCGGGCCCACGTAAAGCGCGAGGATCCCGCAGAGCACTGCGAGCAGCGCGTAGCGCCCGACGCGATCCCAGCGGATCGTCCCGCCGCTACCGTTTCGCGCGCGAGATCGAGAGGCGGCGGCCACAACTTCGCCTTCGCCGTCGATCGTCAAGCTCCTCCTTCATCGAAAGACCGACCTACCCGGGTACTGAGCCGCCGCTCCGAGCGCCTCCTCGATCCGCAGCAGCTGGTTGTACTTGGCGACCCGGTCAGAACGCGACGGCGCACCGGTCTTGATCTGGCCGCAGCCGGTCGCGACGGCGAGGTCGGCGATCGTCGTGTCTTCGGTCTCGCCCGAGCGATGCGACATGACGACCGAATAACCGGCCTCGTGCGCCATGGCGACCGCCTCGAGGGTCTCGGTGAGCGTGCCGATCTGGTTGACCTTGACGAGAATCGAGTTCGCCACCCCTGCTTCGATCCCCCGTCGCAGCCGCTCGCTGTTGGTCACGAACAGATCGTCGCCGACGAGCTGCACCCGATCGCCGATTGCGTCCGTGAGCAGCCGCCAGCCGTCCCAATCCTCCTCGTCCATGCCGTCCTCGATCGAGAGGATCGGGAATCGGTCTGCGGCGGAGACCCAGTAGTCGGTGAGCTCCTGGGCCGAGAGCGTCCTGCCC
>JACCVG010000090.1 GCA_013698335.1 Thermoleophilaceae bacterium | reverse complement strand
GCGCGGCCCGTGCGGACGCGCGCACGCGGCGTGCGATCGCGGCCCGCACGATCGGGACGAGCAGCGCCTCCGGCGGGGAGGTCTGCTCGACGAGCCGATCGATTACTACGCCTGAGCCTCTGCCCATTTGACGATCTTCCCGCCGCCGACGACCGTGTCCCCACCGGGCAGGACGAGCACCGGCAGCTTCTCCTGGCCGGTTATCGCCTTGACATCGGGCCGCTTGCCCTTGACGCCGATGCCGAACGGCTGGCCCTTGCCGTAGATGATCTTCTCGTGATCGACGCCTGCCTTGTGGAGCGCGGCGTGCGCCTTGGCGCAGGGGTGCACCTTCTCGCCCTTCTCATCAACGTGGCATACGTACAGCGTCGGCTTGGTCACATCGGTTGTAATCGCCACTCGTGCCTCCTCGGCGTTCGAAGTCCGCACCATCCTTTCGTTTTCGGGCGCTCGGAGGATCAACGCTAGGCTGCGCGCCGTGAGCTCGCCTGTCGATTACGAGGTCTCGAGTCGCGTCGCGCGGATCACGCTCGATCGGCCCGAGCGGGGCAACGGGATCACTCGCCGGTTGGTCACCGAGCTCGAGCGGACCGTCGAACAGGCCGACCTCGACCCGGCAGTCCACGTGATCCTGCTGTCGGGCAAGGGCAAGGGGTTCTGCGGCGGATACGACCTCGTCGAGAGCGCAGAAGGACAGGGGCGGATGGGGGAGGAAGGCCTAACCCCGCCGCCGGGCTCGCCGCTCGATCCGACCGTGATGGCCGGCAACCACGACCCGTCCGGGACCTGGGACCCGATGGTCGACTACGCGATGATGGGCCGCAACGTCCGCGCGTTCATGTCGCTGTTCCACTGCGGCAAGCCGGTCGTCTGCAAAGTGCACGGCTTCTGTATCGCGGGCGGCACCGACATGGCGCTCTGCTCCGACCTGCTCGTGATCGCCGCCGACGCGAAGATCGGCTACCCGCCGGCGCGCGTCTGGGGCTCGCCGACGACCTCGATGTGGGCGCACCGGCTCGGCCCGCAGCGGGCCAAGCGGCTGCTGTTCACTGGCGACTCCCTCTCAGGTGCCGAGGCGCTGGAGTGGGGACTGGCGATCGAGGCACCGCCCTCGGAGCAGCTCGACGAGCGCACCGAGATCCTCGTCGAGCGGATCGCCCGGATGCCGCTCAACCAGCTGATGATGATGAAGCTGTTGATCAACCAGGAGACGATGGCCAACGGCCTCCACTCGACCCAGGTGCTCGGCACGATCCTCGACGGCATCACCCGCCACACCGCCGAGGGCTACGCCTTCCAGCAGCGCGCCGCCGAGGCCGGTTTCAAGCAGGCTGTCCGCGCCCGCGACGAGCCGTTCGGCGATCCGGGGCCCTCGACGTTCAAGGGCTAGGCCGGAAGCCGCGCTCGGCGTCGAGCCGCACGGTCGAGCCGAGGAAGCCGTCCGTGGTCATCGCCTCCATCGTGCTCGGGTCGGTCGACTGGGCGAGCGCGCGGCGGCCGTCGTCGAGCAGCGCGAACAGGATCCCGTAGCTCGGGGAGCCGTCGCGCTGGTAGATGACGGTGCAGGTCTCGGCGCGGGCGTCGGCCTCCGCGGGTTCGGCGACCAGCCGGATCGTCTGATCGACCTCGGGCGAGTGCGTGGCGAACGGCTTTGCCGGGGGAGCGGTTCCGTAGATGCCGAGCGCGTGCTTGGTCGCGTACCAGCCGAGCGCGGTCGCGAGGCCGAGCTCGCCGGGTTCGCCCTCGCGCAGCGCGCGGCAGACGGCGGCGATCCCGTGGGTCGCGTAATTGTTGCCCGGTCCGCCGAAGAAGGTCAGGCCGCCGGTCTCGGTCAGCGGTCGGGAGGGATCGTCGATCGGCAGGCCGAGCGCGTCGGCGGCGAGCTCGACTGCCGCGGGGAAGCACGAGTAGAGATCGATCCGACGCAGGTCGTCGGGGCCGGCGTCCGTGTGCTCGTAGAGCGCCTGGCCGCAGGCCTCGATCGCGAGCGACCTGTCGAGCGACGGTCGCTCGGAGAGGTTCCAGACGTCGGTTGCCTGCGCGCCCGCGTGGACGAAGACCCAGCGGTCCCGGTCGATTCCCAGCCCAGTCGCGACCGCCGCGGAGCAGAGGATCAGGCCAGCCGCCTGGTCGACCTGGATGTTGGCGTTCAGGAGCTTTGTGTAGGGGAAGCTGACCCGGCGGTTCTCGGCCGAGGGCTCGGCCAGCTCGCTCGCGGAGTAGCGCTGCGGGGTCCACGCGTACGGGTTGCCGGCGGCGACCTTGCTGAAGCGCGACCAGAGCGACGCGATCCGCATCTGCTGTTCGGCGACGGTCCGTCCCGAGGCCTCCCGGATCGCGTTTTCGATCAGCGGGTAGGCCATCAGCGGGGCGATCATCGCGACGGCCGCTTCGCTCTCGCTGCCGCCTGCACGCGAGATCTCGAGAACCTCGTCGGCGGCGCGCTCGGGTTCGGGCGCGGGCCAGCCGAGCTCGATGCCCGACTTACGCGCTGTGGTAATCGACCGGACCGCCTCCGCGCCGCAGATCAGCGCCACGTCGAGCTCACCCGCCTGGATCCGCTCGGCGAGCCGGTTGACGAGCAGCTGCGGCCCGTTACCGCCCTGCATCGAAGAGCGCATGCTCGGGACGCCGTCGAGCCCGAGCAGGTCGCCGACCCGCCGGGCGGGATCGCCATCGCCCCAGGCAATCGTCGGCGCGGCCGCCAGGACGCCCGCGCGTCTGAGCAGGCGCTCGCCCGGGCCGGCATCCTCGGCGGCGAGGCGTAGCACCGAGGCCATCATCTCGGCGGGCTCGGTGAGCTCTGAGGGCTCGGTCTTCGGACCGCGAGTCAGCTCGCCGACACCGACGAGAACCGGTGCGTCGGGGTCGAAGCTCGCCACGACGCGATGCTCGCATAACCGACCGGACGCGAGACTGCCGAAACGCGGTGAGAGGGTTCTCATTCGCGCCTTATCGAGGGCTCACCGCTTTCGCGGCGGCCAGGGCACGAACGCGCTCGTGCGCTCGACGTAGGCGCGGTAGGCGGGGCGGCGCTCTCCGATCGAGCGCTCGAGCAGCACGACGCCGGACACGCGCAGCAGGAAGAAGGTCATCAGGGCCGGGCCCGCCACCGTCCACCAGAGCCCCGGCGCCGCGATCACGACCGCTATCCAGATCCCCCACCAGAAAAGCGCGTCGCCGAAGTAGTTGGGGTGGCGGGAGTAGTGCCAGAGGCCCGTGTCGAGGACCGCGTCCCGGCCGTGATCCTCCATCCGGAAGCGGGTCAGCTGGAGGTCGGCGACCATCTCGGTCACGAGCCCCGCGAGCGCGATCAGCAGACCGGCAATCAGCAGCAGCCGGGGCTCGGGGGCGGTGCTGGCCAGAGCGAGAATCGGCAACGACACGAGCCAGGCGACACCCGCCTGGACGAGGAACACGCTGATCAGGCTGCGGAGCGGGAAGCTCGCGCCTTGGCGTTCGCGCATCTCGACGTAGCGGCGATCCTCACCCGTGTGTCGCAGAGCGATGTGGGTGGCGAGCCGGGCCGCCCAGAAGGTGACCACGGCCGCGATCGGGAGCGAGGCCTCCGGCTGGCCGCCGGCCGCG
>JACCVG010000083.1 GCA_013698335.1 Thermoleophilaceae bacterium | reverse complement strand
ATCCGGCTCGCACCGACCCCCGGCGCTCCACCGGACGCCGCGCCGGGATACGTGATCAGCGACTTCGAGCGCGGTCTGCCGATGCTCTACCTCCTGCTCGGGTTCGCGGCGCTCGTGGTCGCCTTCGGCGGCCTGCGCGGCGCTCTGTCGCTGATCGGGCTCGCGCTGAGCCTCGCGCTCGTCGTCGCCTTCGTCGTGCCCGCGATCCTCACGGGCGAACCACCCCTAGTCGTCGCGATCGTCGGCTCGCTCGCCGTGATGCTGGTGACAATCCCGCTCGCTCACGGGTTCGGCGCCAAGAGCGTTGCGGCGCTGCTCGGAACAGCGGTCAGCCTCGTGCTGACTGTCGCGCTCGCCGTCCTGTTCACCGACCTGACCCATCTCACCGGCCTGTCCTCAGAGACGGCCACCCTGCTCCAGACGGGCGATGCCGGGCTGTCGGTCCAGGGGCTGCTGCTGGCCGGGATGGTGATCGCCGCGCTCGGCGTGCTGGACGACATGACGATCAGCCAGGCCTCTGCGGTGATGGCACTGCGGCGGGCGAACCCGGGGCTCCGCTTCGGCGAGCTCTACCGCCGCGCGATCGAGATCGGCCGCGATCACGTAAGCGCGCTGGTGAACACGCTGGTGCTCGCTTACGTCGGCGCGTCGCTGCCGCTCCTGCTGTTGTTCGCCTCTGGCGAGCTCGGCTTCTTCGAAGCCGCGAACGTCGAGTTGATCGCCAAGGAAATCGTGGCGACGCTGGTCGGCTCGATCGGCCTGATCGCCGCCGCGCCGATTACGACCGCACTGGCGGCTCTGATGGCGCTACGCGTCCCGGTCGAGGCGCTCGGCGAGGACGCTCACGTTCACGCTCACTGACCCTCACAACCGAGGGCGCCGCCACTCAGCCCGCTGACGATCGTCGCGGTGTTCGCCCGCATTGCCCCAATGTAGGTCGCGCCCTCCGAATCGGCTGGCCCAAGCGTGTCGGCGTAGAGGGGCTCGCCTACCGTCGCGTCAGCCTCGGCCGCGATTGCGGTCGCGAGCTTGGGATTAAGGGCGCTCTCGGGAAAGATCACGGGGACATCTTCCGACCTGATCAGGTCTACGAGCGCGGCGGTGTCACCGGCCGAAGGCCGGGCCTGGGTCGTCAACGCCGGGATCGTGGTTCCGATGATCTCGAGTCCGTAGCGGTCGGCGTAGTAGCCCAGAGCGTCGTGCTCTGTAACGAGCTTGCGCCGCTCTGGGGCCAGCTCGCCGATACAGCCGGCGATCTGATCATCGAGCGTCTCGAGCTCGTCGAGGTAGTCGGCCGCGTTGGTTTCGTAGGTCTCGGCTCCTCCGGGGTCAGCAGTGATCAGCGCGTCGCGGATCGCCTCGACGGCAACGACGGCGTTGCGGGGATCCTGCCACCAGTGGGGGTCTACAGCATCCTCGGCGTGCTCCTCCTCACCCTCGTGGTCGTCACCGCCCTCGATCGTCGTCACGCGGTCGAGCAGCGCAACGACTTCGCCGTCCCCGCCGCCGGCTTCGATGAGCTGGTCGGCGAAGAGGTCGAGGTCTCCCCCGGACTTGAACACCACCGCGGCCTCGCCGAGCGCCGCGACATCACTCGGGCGCGGCTCGTAGTCATGGGGGTCGGCGTTGGGCGGAAGGATGCCGTTGACCTCGGCTCGGTCGCCCGCGACATTGCGAACGAGGTCGGCGACCTGGGTGGTCGTTGCGGAAACTTGCACGGCGGCGGGTCTCGAGGGTTCGCCGGAACCGGGTCCGCAGCCGGTCAGAACCGCGATTAGTCCGACACTCGCAAAGGGGGGGAGGAGCAGTCTGTAGGTCACCGTTCAGACGAGAGCGATCGAGGCGCCGAGCACGCCGAACACGCCGAGCGCCGCCGTGAGGCCACGCAGCCGCCTCTCACTCAGCCACGCCGGCGAGCGCGCCGCGAGGTAGGCGCGGAACCCGGTCGCCGCCGTCCCGGCCGTTGCCGCCGCTGTCCAGCATTGGACGCACATGGCGGGGATTGTCGCAAACGCAAATCCTCGGTCAGATCAGGGGTAGAGGTCGCCGTCCTCGCCGATCACGAAGATCGCTGCGATCGGGCAGTTGCTGGCGGCTTCGACGATCAGGTCGACCGACTCGGCGTCGGGGTCGAGAACGATCGCCTTGTCGTTCTCGTCGAGAGCGAAGACCTTGTCGGCGGTGTCGACACAATCACCGGAGCCGATACAGGTGTCGTACTCGACCTCGATCCGGATCCGGTTGCCGGGCGAGAAACCGTCGGTCATCGGTCTCGAAGCGATCGGCGCAGCGGGATCGCGAACCAGACGACGATGAATGCCAGCCCCATCGCGGCCGTGGTGATCGCAGCGGTGGACCCGCTGAACAGGAAGCCGGTGACGAGCAGCACCACGCCGGTCATCGCCGCTCCTCCGGGCTCTCGTCATCGCGGTTGGGAGCCACCGAGGCGCGCTGGTCACTCATCTGGAGAGAGCCTACGCTCCCACATCTCGATCGCCCCGTGGTCCTCGTACCCGAGCCGCGAGTAGACCGGGGCGCCCTGGGCGGTGGCCTGCAGGCTCGTGGTCTCGCAGCCCGCCTCCTGGGCGTCGCGGAGCGCGGCGATCATCAACGCGGTTGCGAAGCCGCGACGCTGTGCGTGCTCGAGCGTGGCCACCCAGAAGATCCCGCAATCGCCATCGTGGTGGCAAGCCATCACCGACGCCACCGGCCGACCCTCGAGGTGGGCGAGGTAGCAGAGCGCCCCGGGCGGTGAGTTGCGCGTGGCGAGGGCAAGTTCGTCGCCGAAGGCGAATACCGGCCCCGCAACGACCGCGAGCTCGGACAGGGGGTGACCGGAGGACCAATCGATGCCATCGAGCCCGGCAGAGTCCAGCCGCATCTTGTCGAGCCGCCCGAGCATCGCCCGGGGCGCCGCATCCAGAAGATGGCCGCGCCGCGCCAGGCTCTCGGCGACCGCCCGGTCCGCCTGGGGAACCCACACCGTCCAGGCGCGAATCCCTGACTCCTCGTAGGCGGCGGCCAGTTCCTCGTAGACCACCTCGAGCGCTTCGGGACGCTCGTAGACCACTCCATTCGTCACCGAGCGGTCGGGCGTCGCCGGGACGATGGCGGCGCTGACCCCGTCGAACTCGAGATGTCGGTTCTCGGGAGCCGCGGCGGCGATCAGCTCATCCATCGCCGCGAGCGTTCGCAGCTGACGTCGGAAGAGGGTCGCGTCGTCCATCGCGACTCAATCTATTGTGATCCGAGAATGTGGGAAGCGCCGCTCAGCGTCACCCTCGAGGGGCCATCAGTCCGCCTCGAGCCACTCGTGTCCGCTCACGCGGAGGGGCTCCGCGTGAGCGGATCGGATCCGGCCATCTGGCGCTGGATGCCAACCGGCACGGCCCCGGCCGAGGGAAGCGGTACGGACGATTGGATCGCCGCCGCCCTGCGTGAGACCGAAGCCGGCGAACGGGTTCCGTTCGCGGTGATCGACCGGGCCTCCAGGGAGGTGATCGGCAGCACGAGCTATCTCGAGCTGCGTCCCGAGCACCGCGGCCTCGAGATCGGCTGGACTTGGTACGCCCGGGCGCGCTGGGGGTCAGGTGTCAACGCCGGCTGCAAGCTGCTGCTGCTCG
>JACCVG010000046.1 GCA_013698335.1 Thermoleophilaceae bacterium | reverse complement strand
ACGACCTGCGCCAGCGCGTGTTGCGCACGCTCACGGTTTGCGGCGCGGCCCGCCTCGTACTCGGTGATCGAGAGCGGTGCCCGCGCGACTCCGTTGGCGAGATTGTCGATGCTGCAGACCGCGGCGTAGCGCAGCCCAACCTCTGCCGCAATCACCGACTCGGAGGCGATCGTCATCCCGACGAGGTCGGCATCGCGGGCGATCATCCGCACCTCGGCCGGTGTCTCGAAGCGCGGGCCCTCGGCCTGCCAGTAGACGCCGCCATCACGGACCGGCAGCCCGGCCGCTGCGAACGCGCCGAGTAGGACATCGCGCCACTCGAGGTCGAAGCCCGGGACCCGGTGCCCCTTGGCGTCGTCGTGAATAGTCGCCCTCACAGCCAGTGAGATGAAGTCGGCCGGGGCGACGAACTCGCCCACGCGAAGGTCTGCTCTCAACGACCCGGCCGAGCCGATCGCGAGCACGCGGTCGCATCCGGCGTCGCGAAGCGCGGACATTTGCGCCGCGTGATCGATCGCATGCGGCGCCGCGTAGGCGTCGAGGCCATGGCGCGGCAGATAGACGAACGAACCGCCGTCGAGCACCGAGACCTGGCCAAACGGCGTCTCGACCTCAACCCGCCGGGCGTTCGCCGCGAACGGCGTCCCAATCAGCGTGTGGCCTGCGACAACCGCGAGTCTCGACATCTCCCGGCAGCATAAGCTCGCACCATGCCCGGCGAACAAGCGACTCTTTACGGGCTCGCGCTATCGCACCCGAGCCATGCCGTCCGGTTGATGCTCGATCGCAAGGGCATCGAGCACGAGTTCAAGGAACTGCTGCCCGGATTCCATCCGGTCCAGCTCCGCATCGCCGGCTTCCGCGAGCCGACGGTGCCGGCGTTGAAGATCGACGGGCGCCGGCTTCAGCGTTCCCGCACGATCTCGATCGAGCTCGACCAGATCTGCCCGGAGCCGCCGCTATTCCCCGCCGACCCGGTCGAGCGAGTTGCCGTCGAAAACGCCGAGCGCTGGGGCGAGCAGGAGCTGCAGCCCGTTCCGCGCCATCCTACGCTGGGGAGCGAGCGACCGCCAGCAGATCCGCCGCTGGCTTGGCGAGACCGCCGGGTTGCCCGCGCCCGGGCTGCTCGGGCGGCTGAACACTCCGATCGCAAAGCGCTTCGCAGCGATCGCCGGCGCCGATGAAGCGGCGGTTCGGGCCGATCTCGAGAAGCTGCCCGGCCAGCTGGACCGGGTCGATGAGTTGATTGCCGCAGGGACCATCGGCGGGCCCGATCCGAACGCCGCCGACTTTCAGATCGGGACGACAATGCGGACGATCCTGCGCTTCGCCGATCTCCGCCCGGTGGTCGAGGGCCGCGCCGCGGCCGAGCTCGGCGAGCGCATCCTTCCCGATTATGGCTTCGAGGTCCCGGCCTTCCTCCCGCCCGAATGGCTCGCTGCGCTTCGCTCCTGACCCTCCGATGCGGACTACTCGGAAGCAGCAGCTTGTCCACCGTGCACGAACTTCGTCCAAAACGCTAAAGCGCTCGGCCGACGTGCCGATAGACGTTTGATGGAGACGAGAGTTGAACGTGTGGTGCTCGAAACCCCCCGGCATCGCATAATCGGTGACCTCCACCTACCCCGTGAGGGTTACCGGTCTCGACTCTCGGACTTCCTCAATCGAGGGGATCTCGAGTTCATCCCCCTCGTCAACGCCGAGATCTCCTCGGCGAACGGGGGCGCGACGGAGTCGCGTCCCTTTCTGGCCGTGGCCTCTGGTCACGTCCAGCTCGCCTACCCCTACGAGGAAGCCCAATAGGGCTGCTTCGTGTGGCTTCCGGGGTCCCAGGGATGGGGCCTCGGAGTCATGCCTCAAAGCCGCCGGAACCGCCGGTACCTGGCACCTGAGGTACCTGGCACCCTCGGTGACAGGTACCTCAGGTTTGGCTGCGCCAGCCGGCTGAGCCGAGGACGAGCATCAGGAGCTGGCGCTCGGCCGCGCGCTTGATCTCCGCCTCGGCCCTGCTGTCGCCCGGCGGCAGGTCGAGGACGGCCTCGACGATCGCGACCATGTTGGTGACCATCAGGCCGGCGTAGGTCCCGAGGTCCTCGCTCGACCATTTATCGAGCACCGGGAATCGTGAAAGGTCGAGCGCGAGCTCGGAGGAGAAGAGGCGGATCTCGGTCCGGATCGCATGCCGAAGCGCGGCGACCCCGCCGTAGCGCTCGCGGGCGATGAACTGGAACTGGAGCCGGTTCTCATGGATGTGGCGAATGAGGATCTCAACCGAGTCGCGAATCACCTGGTCGAACCCGGCGAGCTCGGTCCGCGCCTCCTTCAGCATCCCGCGAAGGGCCTCGAACGACTCCTCGATCAGCGCTAGGCCGAGCTCCTCCATGTCGTCGAAGTGGCGGTAGAAGGCGGCCGGGGCCACTCCCGCCTCACGGGTCAGCTCGCGAAGGCTGATCGCGCCGAAGCTACGGGTCTCGAGCAGGCTCAGCGCGGCCCCGAGCAGCTTCTGCCGGGTTCTTGCCTTCTGCTCCTCACGAGTGTTCGCCCGTTTCTTTGACGCTTTCTGGCGCCCATCGGCGCTCTTTCTGTGACCTTTCTCACTCATTGCAGGCGTAAATCACATGTTACATCGATCGATGTCAGGGTACTCTGGGTGAACAACCGTTTACCCGCTTGTGGAGGAGATCATGCAGACAGTCGCCGAAAGCACCCGCTTCCGCCGCGCCCGCCACTCTCGCAGCCGCGGGCTCGGTCAGCGCCTCTTGCGCTCGAACCTGGTCGAGGCGCTCGCTGCCCCGCACGGCGTCGATCGCTACCTCGAGCTCGTCAGCCCGCTGTGGAGCGCCGCCGATGTCCGCGCCGAAGTCGTCGCCGCCGACCGCCAGACGACCCGCAGCGTCACCGTCACACTCGCCCCGAACGAAGACTTCAGCGGCGTCTGCGCCGGCCAGTTCGTCAACCTCAGCGTCGAGATCGACGGCAAGCGCCACGCTCGCCCCTACTCGATCTCCTCCTCCGAGCACAGTCCCGAACTGCCCGAGCTGACCG
>JACCVG010000041.1 GCA_013698335.1 Thermoleophilaceae bacterium | reverse complement strand
GGGCCTGTCGGAGTAGACGATGTCTCAGGAGAACGTGCGGTCATCCGGGAGGGTCGGGACCGGGAAATACCGAGGGCATGACGGCCTAATTCAGGCGGCTCGCGATCTCGCGGATGCTTTTCGGCATAGTCGAGTTCGTAGTCGCGAGATATCTCGACAAGGCGAACCTCGTCGCCACCGATGTTCACGTCCGAGCTTCTGTCGACGATCCGGCTTCACGGGACGTAGTTTTCCGGGAGGCAGCGGGGAACACGAGTAGGTTCGGGACGTGACCTCGCGTTTGCCTGCCCGCGCCGACCGGGTTGATGAGTTCATCAGCAGGAAGGACACGGACGTGCGAGGGGCCGCGCTGCGGCGGTCGGAGGCGGGCGATCGGTCCCGTCCGGGCGAGCGGTCGGACGAGATCGACGGCCTGCGGGGAGTCGCGGCTTTAATGGTCCTCGTCGCGCACGCGACCCTTCTGGCCGGCGGAGCCGGAGGCCATTCGCTGCTCAGCGTCAATGGGCTGGGGATCCGGATGGGTGTCGGTGTCTTGCTCTTCTTCGTCCTCAGCGGCTACCTGATTAGCGGCCCGTTTTTGACTGCGTTGCTCTCGAACTCCCGCCTCCCGCTGATAAGCGCATACGGGCTCCGTCGTGCCGCGCGGATCATGCCCGCCTACTGGGTGGCCTTGGCCGTGCTCTTGGTCGGTTCCGGCGCTCTGCCCGGCGTACCGTGGTGGGACGTCTTCTTGCATACCACGCTCGTGCAGGGGTGGGCGCCGTCGGGCAGCAGCCTCTACTTCGTCGCGTGGAGCCTGTCCTGGGAGGTTGCCTTCTACATCTTCATTCCGCTTGCGGCGCTGGCCCTGGCGCGCCGCCCGGGGCTGTGCCGGTTGTCGCGACTTGCGATGCTGATCGGACTGCTGTGGCTGATCGCCTGGGCGCTGCCCACGATCGCCGATCTTCGCCTCGCGCAGGGCTCTACCGCAGCAACCCCGCCCGACTGGCTGCTGCTGCTGCACAACTCACCGCTCGGCGGGCTGGCGCTGTTCTGTCCCGGGATGCTGATCGTTCTCATCAACAGCCCCCAAGCCGCCACGGCGTCGGGTGCGTGGGTCGTCCTGAGACGGTTGACGCAGGCTTGCATCAGCCTGCCCCTCGCTCTCGGCCTGGGTGCCGTAGGGCTGCTGGCGAGCAGCAGCGCCGATCTCGTCGTTCGCGACGTCGCCGCCAACCTGCTTTTCTCGATCGCGTTCGGGCTGCTCGTCGCGGCAGTCGTGCGCAGCAACGGCGGAACGCGAATTCTGCGGTGGCTCGCACCCGTCGGCGTAATTTCATACGGGATCTATCTCTGGCACTGGGTCGTACTCCTCTTCATCAGGGACCACGCGCCCGAACTGGCCAGCAAGGGCGGCGCGTCCGCCGTCGCCGCCAACATCGCGCTGCTGCTCGCGATCACGCTGCCATTGGCGATCGCCAGTTGGTGGCTGATCGAGCGCCCAGCTATCCACTGGGCGGCCAACCGCGCACGCGTACTGCTGCGCCGTCGGGGCGGCACCTCGGTCGGATCTGCGTGAACGGCCCGCCTCGACAGATCGACCTAGTCAAGAGAGGATCCCTCGAAGCCGTGGGCCTGTCGGAGTAGGCGTCCACGCAGGGCGGGCGCTGGGGCGACTAACGCTAGAAAAGCTACTAGGCGTAGGAGCCCGGCGGCGGCGCTACTCATCCCATTTGTCCCGCGCCGACAGCCGGATTGTCGCGCGCCCAGGCCACGATGTTCTCCGAGTCCTTGATGGCCTCGCCGTCCTCAAGGACGAGCACCGGAACTAAGCTCTCGCCGGTCAGTCGCTTGACCTCCTGGCGACCGCTCGTGACGTCAGGCAGCTGCGCGAAGCCGTAGACCTTCACCACCTCGGGACAGTGGCCGGCGCGTTTCAGCGCGTCGTAGGCTTTCTTGCACGGGTGCGCCCCCGGGCGCCACGAGCTAGAGGTCCGGGGCCATGGGACGGGGAACGTTCCCCAGCAGACGTAGAGCTTCATGACGTTGGTCCTAGTCCTCTCCGCCGACAGTTGTGTCCACCTAGGCACGGCGTCCTCTACCGTCAGCCAGCGGTTAGTTGATCTCGATCAGCTTAGGAACGCGGGTGACCGCTTCAACCCACGGTCGTGACCGGCGGATCCGGCTCGGCCTCATTCGACCTGGAAAGCGAGCGTCTCGGCCGGCGCCTCTCCCTCGTTCAGGAACAGTTGCACCTCGTACTTGCCGGTCGGCCATGCCCGGTCGTTGGTCAGGTCGAACACGATCTGACCGTCGCCCTGCGTCAGCTCGGCCTCGTCGATGACGGTGCCCGGCTCGGCGGCCTCGGTGTCGACGGCGGTCCAGAGGGCTCTCACGTTGGTGTCATCGGGGGCGTTGCTGAGTTGGATGACGCAGTAGAACGGCTCGTCGGGGGCAAACGTAGTGGTCGGATCCGCGCCCGCCTTGTCGCGCGCCATCGCCGCAACGCTGATGTTGGCGGTGCTGACGCTGAAACCGCACCCCGGCGCGGCGAGCGCCATCAGAGCGACCGCGATCAGAACGAGTGACGTGCGCCAGTTCATACGGCTTCCTCCATGGTTTGGATTGACTCCCGAGTGTGTGCACGCTAGCTGGACCAGGCGGCTCCAACCGGCGCAGCCCCGGTGTACGGATCGGCTTCGTCGGCCCGAACGGCGAGCCGCGCTCGACGTGGAACTGCCGCGCCGTCGCGCTCCTCGATCGCCTGCACCGCCGCGCCAGCCGAGCGCGACGAGCGATGCGTACCCCGTCGCGCCCGCCCCGCGGTTGACTGGCCCGCTCTACCGACGGGTGCCGACGACAACCAGATACGGACGCGGCTGGCTGACTCCGTCACCAGACGGAAACTGCTCGAAGTAGGCGACCCAGTCGGCCTTGAGGGCCGCTCGGCGATCGTCATCGAGCGAATCGGCGAGCGTCTTCGTCGGGCCGTACTCGGCTGAGAACAAATCCCAGACGGCCTCGGCGGATGGGCCGGCCTGCGGCGCGTCGCCGGTCTCGTAGCTCAGCTCGAACGAGTCTCCGAGCAGCTCCTCGAGGTGATCGCGGTCGCCCCAGGTGAACGGGCTGCCGACTCCCTCGGGCGGCGCGGGCTGGTAGGGGGCCATGATCTTGAAGAAGTCCGCCACCCCCTCGGTCGGGTGCCAGGTGAGTAGCCCGAGGCGGCCTCCCGGCCGACAGACCCGAGCTAGCTCGGCGGCGACGGCGGAATGGTCGGGAGCGAACATGACTCCGAAGCTCGAGGTGACGGTGTCGAAGCTCGCGTCGCCGTAGGGGAGGCTCTCGGCGTCGCCTACCTCGAAAACGACAGTTGCCCCGGCAGCAGTCGCGCGGGTGCCCGCCGTCTGGATCAGATCGGGCGCGAGGTCGAGCCCGGTCACCTCTGCACCCCCGAGCGCCGCGCGGATCGCAATCTCCCCGGTACCGGTCGCGAGGTCTAGCCAGCGCTCGTCGGCCGCCGGCTCGATCGCTCGCATCAGGTGATCGTGGGCCGGCGCCAGATGGTCGCTGACCCCCTGGTAGGGGCCGCTTCCCCACATCACGCTCTGCTTCTGCTTCAGGTCCTCGAACGCCATGTCCCTGCTCCTTTGTTTGAGTTCCTCGCGGCCGCCACCTTCTCACAGGCTCATTGGCGAGGTGAGAAGCGATGGCTGTTAGACCGAAGAGCCCCGGGACGCTTTCAGCCGGTCTCGGAGAGCACCGACAGCACGTTGCCGGCTGGATCCTTGAACCAGGCGATATCCGGCCCTCGTTTCATGGCAATGCCGCGCATAATGCCGCGCTCATCAGTCATGTGGTCGTAATGCTCGAATTTGACACCTTTGGCGGCCAACTCATCAACTGCCTGCTCG
>JACCVG010000037.1 GCA_013698335.1 Thermoleophilaceae bacterium | reverse complement strand
GCGCAGGTAGACCCCGCAGAAGAAGTGGTCCATGTTCGAGAAATGATTCGGGGCGATGATCACCGGGCCATCGGCCGGGACGTTGGCGCGGCCGCGGACACGGGTTCGGTAGAGGCCGATCGCGATCGGCGTAAGCAGGACGCGGACGAGCGGATAGGTCCAGCCGGGCTCGCGCGTGCGCGCCCACTCGTGGAACGGCTCCATCGATTCGGCCGGGCGCGGGTCGCGGTAGGACTGCTCCTTGATGTCGCTCATCCGTGGACCGCAGCGAGAGCGTGCCGTACGCAGCGCGCCGTGAACCCTGCGTCGAACCGCTCCCCGGTGACGAGCGCGCGGAAGTACGCCGGCGCGACGAGCTGCTCGACTAATGCGCGTCGGTCGACATCGGCGGACAGTTCACCACGCACGACCGCGCGGTTGACGATCTCCTCGGCGCGCTTGAAGCGACTGTCCCAGAAGCTACGCAGGGTCTGGCCGAGATCGGCGTCGGCCTCGGCGCCGGCGGCGGAGAGCGCGTGGAACAAGCGGAGCAAGCGCGTGTCCGAGAGCGCGGCCACGATCGCGTCGAGGAGCGCCTCGAGGTCAGCCGCCAGCGCACCGGTGTCGGGGATCGGGACCGCGTTGCGCGCAATCTCAAGGAGGGCATCGGTCGCCAGCAGCGGGCGGGTCGGCCAGCGCCGGTAGACCGTCGCCGGGTCGACCCCCGCTCGCTTCGCGACCGACCGGTGTGAGAGCGCGGCGTAGCCGTCGGAGGCCAGTTCCTCGCGCACCGCGTCCAAGACGAGCTCGCGGATCCGGGCGCTGCGACCACCGGGCCGCGCGCGCACGGTGTCGAGGGCCGGAGTGGTTGCGCGGGCCGGCTCGCTCATCGGCGCAACGTTAAACCCAAAGCGACATTTATTGCGTTAGTCTGTCGCCGATCTCGATGACCCTCCCCGCCCCGCACCCCGACTCGACCTGCCTGGTCACCGGCGCCTCTTCGGGAATCGGGGCCGACATCGCGCGCGAACTGGCGACTCGCGGCCACGGCCTGACGCTCGTCGCGCGGCGGCTCGAGAGGCTCGAGGCACTCGCCGAAGAGCTCCGCGAAAAACACGCCGTCCGGGTCGAGACGATCGCCTGCGACGTGACCGACGCGCCCGCCCGCGCGTCGTTGATGAGCCAGGTTGCCGCCGCGGGCCTGCGCGTCGACGTGCTGGTCAACAACGCCGGCTTCGGTTCAGGCGGGAACTTCGCCGAGCTCGACGGCGAGGCCGAAGTGCGGATGGTCCGCACCAACTGTGAAGCGGTCGTCGCCCTCTCGCACGCCGTCGCCGGCCAGATGGTCGCCGCTCGGTCGGGAGCGATCCTCAACGTCGCCTCGAGCGCCGGCTTCCAGCCGATCCCCAAGCAGGCCACCTACGCGGCGACCAAGGCTTTCGCACTCTCGTTCAGCGAGGCGCTCTCGAGCGAGCTCGGCGAGGCGGGGATCACCGTGACGGCGCTCTGTCCCGGCCCGGTTCGCACCGAGTTCGTCGAGGTCGCCGCGATCGACGAGGCGGCAGAGGCGGCGCCCGGCTTCCTGTGGATCAGTTCCGAGCAATGCGCGAAGGCCGCGGTCGAGGGTCTCGAGCGGGGCAAGCGCGTCGTCATCCCACACGCCCCGGTTCGGATGAGCACGCTCGCCGCCCGCTACACGCCGCATTCGATCCTGTTGCCGCTGATGCGGCGCTTCTACCCCGTTTGAGGCGACCCGCGTGAGGATCCACGCCATCCAGACCGGGGAGGTGCAGATCAAGACCCGCCACGTCGAGTCGCGCCGCAACGCCCGGCCGGCGCGCGTACTCGACGTGCTGACCGACCGCAACTGGGCGCCGCGCCTACCGATCAGCGCCTACGCGATCGAGCATCCCGACGGCTTGATCGTGGTCGACACCGGCGAGAGCTCGCACGCTAACGATCCGGGCTACCAGCCCTGGTGGCACCCGTTCGTCCAGACCTCCGAGCGCCGCTGGGTCGAGCCCCACGAGGAGATCGGCCCGCGGCTGCAGGCGCTCGGCCACGAGCCAGCCGAGGTCGGCCGGATCGTCATGACCCACATGCACGGCGACCACGCCGGCGGGCTGTCGCACTTCCCGAACGCCGAGATCCTGATGAGCGCGCGCGAGGCGAAGATGGCGCTGGCCCGCGACGGCCCCGCCAACGGCTATCTCAACGGCCACTACCCTGGCTGGTTGAAGCCGAGTCCGCTTGAGTTCGACAGCGAGCCGTGGGAGGGCTTCGAGGCCAGCATCGTGCTGACCGACGACGGTGCGGTCCGGCTGATCCCTACCCCCGGCCATACGCTCGGCCACCTGTCGGTCGTCGTCGACCAGGGCGACCACCTCGTCCTGATTGCCGGAGACGCCGCCTACTCCGAGCGCGCTTTGCTCGAGGGCATCGTCGACGGCGTCGCCCAGAGCGCCGAGCACCACCGCGACTCGACCCGCCGCCTGCGCGAGCTGTGCACGCGGCACACCGTCGTCGTCGTCCCGACCCACGATCCCGACGGCCCCCAACGGCTTGCCGAATCCCAGGCGACCGCGGTCCCCGGCCGATGACGCGCATTCCCTATCCGACCGACGAGCAGCTCGACGACGAAGCCCGCGAGATCCTCGCCGCCCTGCCGCCGCTCAACATCGTCCGGATGTTCGCCAACGCGCCCGCCGCATTGAAGCCGTTGACCGAGCTCGGCGCGGCGAACCTGCTGCGGGCCGAGCTCGACCCGCGGCTGCGCCAGCTCGCGATCCTGACCGTCGCCCGCGTAACGGGGTCGGCGTACGAGCGGGCCCAGCACGAGAACGTCAGCCGGGCGATCGGCATGTCGCAGACAGAGATCGATGCAGCGGTCGCGGGTGACCTCGACGCGCTCGACGAGACGGGCCGTTTGGTCGCGCGCTTCGCCGAGCAGATCACCCGCGAGGTCGACGGCGGCGAGCAGACGACCGCCGCCGTGCTCGACCTGCTCGGCCCCCGCCAGACGACCGAGCTGGTCGTCTGCTGCGCCTACTACGGCGCCGTCGCGCGGATCATCGCGACCTGCGGCGTGGAGGTCGAGGAGACCCTGCCGACCGCCGACATCGACCCCGACGACTGGAGATCACGTTGAACGACGAGCTGCGCGAGCGCCGCGAGGCGATCGTCCGCGAACACATGGAGTCGGAGAACGTCCACGACTTCGAGACGACGATGGATACCTTCGACCACCCGCGCTACGAGATCATCCCGACCGGCGATGTCTGGGACGGGGACGAGGAGGTGCGCCAGTACTTCGAGGCCACGCGCGCCGCGTTTCCCGACCAGCGCAACGAGCTGATCGCGCTCCATCATGCGGACGCGGGCGTGATCGTCGAGTTCGACCTGAAGGGGACCCACGAGGGTCCGCTGCGCGGCATCCCCGCGACCGGCAAGGAGTTCAGCTGCCGGACGGTCGCGTTCTTCCTGTTCGAGGAGGATCGGCTGGTCTGCGAGCGCGTCTACTTCGACGCTGCGACGATCCTCAGCCAGCTCGGCCTCGTGCAGCCCGCCCCCTCACTTCAAGGAGATTCCTGATGGCCCATCCCAACGATCAGCTAATCGAGCGGTTCTACACCGCCTTCAACGCCGGCGACGGTGACACGATGGCCGCCTGCTACGCGCCGGAGGTCCGCTTCTCCGACCCCGTCTTCCCGGACTTGCGGGGCAGCAGGGCGGGAGCGATGTGGAAGATGCTCACCTCCGTCCCGGGTGATCTGCGGATCGAGCTGCGCGAGCACCAGGCGGAGGAGGCGACTGGCTCCGCGCACTGGGTCGCCTATTACACGTTCACCGAGACGGGGCGACCGGTCGTCAACGACATCCAGGCGAGCTTCCGCTTCCGCGACGGCCTGATCGTCGAGCACCGCGACGAGTTCAACTTCCACGCCTGGGCGCGCCAGGCGCTCGGCCCGGTAGGGCTGCTGCTCGGCTGGACGCCGATCGTCCGCTCGGCGGTGCGCAAGAAGGCCGGCGGCAAGCTCGAGGAGTACACCGCCGCCTCGTGATCGACGGCGCGGTCGTCATCGACGGCGTCGTCCACGGCTACAACTCCCCGCCCGAGACCTACACCCATCCGATCTCGGAGCTGGTCGTCGAGTCGCTCTACTCGGGCTACCACAAGGTCTTCTCCCCGCGTGGGGATCGCCGCTGGCGACTCGACCGCGAGCGCTTCACCCGGGTCGGCGCTGACCTGCTCGGCGGGGCCGTGTTCGAAGAGAGTCAGACCGACTTCTGCGTCTATCACGACATCCCGCTCTACGGCCTGTACAAGGGCGGGGCATCGCCGCTGTGGGTCGGCCGCGAGCTGCGCGAACGCAATCCGGGTCGGGTCGCGCTGTTCGGCGGAATCTGGCCCAACCACCCCGATCCGATCGGCGAGGTCGACCGCCTGATCGAGGAGGAGGGCGTCGTCGGGCTGAAGTTCTACCCATACGACATCTACGACGGGACCGGTGTCGAGGTCCGGATGGACGATCCCGAGGCGGTCTACCCGATTCTCGAGCACGCCCAGAAGCGAGGGTTGCGCAGTGTCGCGATCCACAAAGCGATTGCGATGGCGGGTTGTCCGATCCAGCCGTTCCACCCGCGCGACCTCGAGGACGCGCTGATTGCCTTCCCCGGGCTCTGCTTCCAGATCGTCCACGGCGGGTTCGCGTTCCTGGAGGAGACGGCGCTCCAACTCTCCTACTATCGCAACGCTGCCGTCGTGCTCGAGGGGGCCAGCGCCTACATCGTCAACTCGCCGCTCAAGTTCGCCGAGATCCTGGCACGCTTCCTGATGGCGGGCGCCGCGGACCGGATCATCTGGGGAACCGGCTGCAGCGCCCTGCATCCGCGGCCGATGATCGAGGCGTTCTGGGACTTCGAGTTGCCCGAGGCAATGGTCGAGGGCTACGGCCTGCCGCCGCTGAGCACGGAGCTCAAGCAGGCGATCCTCGGCGGGAACATTGCGCGGATCCTCGGCCTGGAGGTCGAGGGGATGGCCCGGTCCGACGGCGATCTCGCCGAGCCTTGGAGTGGAGGGTCGGCGGCATGAACGAGTCGCAGATCCGGGCCGAGCTGAATCAAATCCTCGATCCCTGCAGCGTCGTCGCGGGGGCGCCGGCGGGCATCGAGGAGCTCGGGCTGGTTCGTCGGTTGTCGCTCGCCGAGGGTGCGGAGGGTCTTGCGATCGAGCTGACCATCGGGGTCACCGAGCCCGGCTGCATGATGGGCGCTTCGTTCGCGATCCGGGCGCGTGAGCAGCTCGAGGCGCTGCCGGGGGTCGCCGCGGTGACGGTCGAGCTCGACCACGAAGCGGATTGGACGCCCGCCGACATCGATCAGGCGTACGCCGCCCGGCTGGCCACCGTCCGCGACGCTCGTCGTCAGGGAGTGAAGGCGACGGTCAGCTAGCGCGGTCGGACCGCTTGCCGTCGGCCGGGAGAATCCCGATCGACTCGCACAGTCGTCGCAGCTCTTCCGCCCCCGCGCCGCCGCCGAAGAACTCGGCGTTGGCGGCCTCGACGACACGGACCGCCCGCTGGCTCAGGCGGGCTCCCTCGGGAGTGCACATCACGGTCCGCACGCGCGCGTCCGCGGTGCTGCGGGCGCGGGAGACCAAACCGCGGTGCTCGAGGGCGCGGAGCACCTGCGAGGTCATCATCGGGTCGGTGCCCGCTTGGTCGGCGATCTGACGCTGGGTGGGCAGCGCGTCACGGGTCCTGGCCAGCCACCAGACGGATGCGAGCAGCACGAATTGGACGTGGGTCAGCTCGAGCGGCTGGAGTGCGGCTCCGAGCGTCCGCTGCCAACGATTCGCGACCTGCCAGAGGACGAACCCCGGGCTTGATCCTGGACCTTCACCTTGCATCTATGCGCGCATACTACCATCTTGATAGGCGCGCATAGGGTTGGCCAAGCGGCCAATCCCGATCGGGAAAGTTGGTCTTGCAACATTCGCAGCGAGTGGTTAGGGTCGGCGACGAGGAGTGAGGTTGTCGACAAGGAGAGAGGTCGACGTTCACGTGTGTCTTGCGATACCGGGCCAAGTGATGGAGATCACGGACGATGAGAATCGCCTGGCCAAAGTAGACGTAGCGGGCGTCCAGCGGACGGTCAACATCGGCCTGCTCGACGAGGACGGCGACAGCGCCGCTCCCGGCGACTGGGTACTGATCCATGTCGGCTTCGCGCTCTCCAAGGTCGACGAGCAGGAAGCGCTCGCAACGCGCAAGCTGCTGGAAGGCATGGGCGAGGACTACGAGCAGGAACTCGAGGAACTCCGAGGGAGCCTGATCGAGTGAGCGCTGTCCCCGACGTCTTTCCGGTCTGTGATCACACCGATGGGTGCATCACGTGCGGGGATGTCGCGGTGGCGATGAAGGTCGAGCTGATCGATGTCGTGCGCGGCCTCGCGCTTTGCGCCGACGAGCACGGCGAGCGGGCGACGGTCGAGGTCGAGCTCGTCGCCCCGGTCGCCGTCGGCGACCAGATCCTCGTCCACGCGGGGACAGCCTTGGTGCGGCTATGAAGTACGTCGACGAATTCCGTGATCCCGAGCTCGGCCGCGCGCTCGCCGGCGAGATCCTGTCGCTCGTCGAGCCCGGCCGGCACTACAAGTTCATGGAGGTCTGCGGAGGCCACACGCACTCGATCTACAAGTACGGGATCGACGACCTCCTGCCCGAGTCGGTCGAGCTCGTCCATGGACCCGGCTGCCCGGTCTGCGTGATCCCGATGGGGCGTGTCGATGACGGGATCGCGATTGCCCAGAACGAAGAGGTGATCTTCACCTGCTTCGGCGACATGATGCGGGTCCCCGGTTCGGACAGCTCGTTCCTCGAGGCTAAGGCGGCCGGCGCCGACATCCGGATGGTCTACTCGCCGCTTGACGCGCTGCGGATCGCCAAGGCCAACCGCGACCGGGAGGTCGTCTTCTTCGCGATCGGGTTCGAGACGACCGCGCCCTCGACCGCCCTGACGCTCAAGCGCGCTCGCGCTGAGGGAATCACCAACTTCACGTGTGTCTGCAACCACGTGACGATCGTCCCGCCGCTGCGCGCGCTGCTCGAATCGCCCGACCTGCGCCTCGACGGCTTCATCGGCCCCGGTCACGTCGCGACCGTCGTCGGAGCGCGGCCCTTTGAGTTCATCCCCGCCGACTACAACAAGCCGCTTGTCGTCGCCGGCTTCGAGCCGCTCGACATCCTGCACGCGATCCAGATGATCCTCCGCCAGCTGGCCGCTGGCCGCTGCGAGGTCGAGAACCAGTACAGCCGGATCGTCCCCTACGAGGGCAACCCCGCCGCACTCAAGGCAATGGCTGAGGTCTTCGAGCTACGGCCGCACTTCGAGTGGCGCGGCCTCGGCTTCATCTCGCAGAGCGCGCTGCGGCTCTCGGACGACTACGCGGAGCTCGACGCCGAACAGCGGTTCTCGGCGCCCGGCGTCCGCGTCGCCGATCCAAAGGCGTGCCAGTGCGGCGAGGTGCTCAAGGGCGTCATCAAGCCCTGGGAGTGCAAGGTGTTCGGGACCGCCTGCACGCCGGAGCGACCGATCGGCACGTGCATGGTGTCGAGCGAGGGCGCCTGCGCCGCCTACTACAACTACGGCCGCTTCGCGCGGGAGCGGGAGGTCGTATGACCGACGCGGTCTCCGAACGCGAGCAGCGCATCCTCGGGATCATCGAGACGACGCGCGCCAAGCGGCCGAAGTTCCGCGACGAGCGCATCACGATGGCCCACGGCGCCGGCGGCAAGGCCACCCGGAGTCTTATCGAGGGACTCCTCGCGCCGGCCTTCGCCTCCGAAACGCTGAGCCAGCTCGCCGACGCCGGTCTGGTCACGATCGAGGGGCTGGGGCTCGCGCTCACCACCGACAGCTTCGTGGTCAAGCCGCTGCGGTTTCCCGGCGGATCCATCGGCGAGCTGGCGGTGAACGGAACGGTCAACGATCTGGCGGTTGCGGGCGCCCGGCCGGTGGCGCTCACCC
>JACCVG010000141.1 GCA_013698335.1 Thermoleophilaceae bacterium | reverse complement strand
GAGTTCGA
Organism: Thermoleophilaceae bacterium; assembly: GCA_013698335.1. GTDB lineage: Bacteria > Actinomycetota > Thermoleophilia > Solirubrobacterales > Thermoleophilaceae > JACCVG01. The sequence continues at coordinate 2,436 of JACCVG010000141.1, read as the reverse complement.
CCGAATCCAGCCGGTGTCGTAGTGCGTGTAGGTGGTGAAGCGGCGCTCGCCAGCTGCTCCGTCCTCGTATGGGCTCGAGATCGCGATCAGGCGCCCGCGTTCGTCGTAGCGGCGGTCCTGGCGCCAGTGCTCAGAGTTCTCGCTCGCCTGGCCGACGCCGTTGGGGTCGGAGCTGTCTCCCTCGGTTCCCCACGGCATCAGCGTCGCGGTCAGCTGGTCGTCGGCGTCGTAGAGGTTGACGCTGGCGTGCTCGGCATTGGCCCAGCCATCGCTGCCGTCGTCGGTCGCGGCCGGCTCGCCGGCGTCTGAGACGCCGATCGGGTTGACCGTCCGGCGCAGGTTGCCGTTGGGGTCGTACTCGGTGATCGTGGTGCGGCGGTAGTCGCCCTCGCCGACGGTCTCCTTCCAGAGCAGGTCGCGGCCGTCGTAGCTGTAGGTCGTGACGTGCTCCTGGACCGAGCCGGGCTGGAGCTCCGAGTCGAGCTCGGTCGCCGCGCCCGGCTCGATCGCCCGCAGGACGTTGCCGTTGCGGTCGTACTCGAGCTCGGTCACCCGGCCCTCGGGCTCGTCGATCGCGATCGGCCGGTTCGCCGGGTCGTACGCCGTCGTCGTCGTGAAGTCGCCGCCGGCGGCGGTCTCGGTGCCGCGCGGGCTGGTCTCGGAGACGCGGTTCGAGGCGGCGTCGTAGGAGTAGTTCCAGGCGTCGCGGAGCGGGTTCGACTCGCTGAGCAGCCGGTCGACCGAGTCGTATCCGAAGCGGAAGCTGAAGTCGTCGGGGTCGGGCGTCGTCGAGCCGCGCGGGGTCTCGCGCCGCAGGAGGTTGCCGTTGGGGTCGTAGGCGAGGTTCGTGACCTCCTTGTTCAGCTCCGGGTCCGAGACGTCCTTCGAGCCCGGCGCGGCCTCGGCGATGCGGCGGTCGAACTGGTCGTAGCTGAAGCGCGTGGTATGGGCACCGGCGTTCTCGCCCGCCAGGTTGCCTTGACCGTTGGTGAACGTGCGCAGGTTGCCGTTGCGGTCGTAATCGAAGCTGTGGCGCACCGCAGCCGGCGTGGCTTGGCCCTGCGCGTAGGGGTCGAGCGGCCAGGTCTTCGACGCGATCCGTCCCACGGCGTCGTAGGCGATCTCGAACGGCGCGGCGCGGCCGTCGATCGGCTCGGGCACGACCTCGGTCATGCGCAGCTCGTCGTCGTAGGAGAAGCTGGTCGTGCCGGCCGCCGGCATCATGTCGCCGAGCACCTCGGGGTCGACGTCGCCGAAGTCGGTTTCCCCGCTCGCGCCGGCGACGAGCTCGGAACCGGCCTCGGCGGCGTTCGGCTCACCGCCGGACTCGGGGCGGGGCCGCTCCGAGAGCGTCGGTCCGCCCTGCGGCACGATCAGGTCCGGCTCGGCCGCCGCCGATCCACCGGTCGCCGGATAGCGCTCGCCCGGATCGGGGGTCTGGGTGCCCTCGCCCCAGTCGAGGCCCCACCACGAGGGGCGCGTGGTGCTCTCGAGGTCGCCGGTGTCGTAGAAGGTGTTGCGGATCGCGTTGCCGCGGGCGTCGGTGACCTCCACCGGGTCGCCGACGGCGTTGCGGCGATAGACGACTCGCTGAGCGTCGAGCTCTCCGTTGGACAGCCCGTACTGGCCCTCGCGCCACGGCAGCGAGCGCGACTCCAGCGCGCCATTGGCGTCGTAGTCGTAGTCGATCGTGTAGTCGCCCGCCAGCGCCGTGGCGGCGCCGTTGGGGCGGGTCTCGGCGACGACCAGGCCGTCCGCGCGGCGCTCGTACTCGCTGCGGTTGCCGAGTTCGTCGGTCTCGGCGACCGGCAGGTCGCGCTCGTCGTAGTCGGTGATGCGCGCGAACGCGGCGGGGTCGGGACCCTCGACGAAGCCGCGCGGGCCGAGCGTGATCCGCAGGTTGCCGTTCTGGTCGTAGACGTACTCGCTGCGCAGGGTCTCGCCGACCGGATCCTCGACCTCGGCGACGAGCTGGTTGGCCGCGTCGAAGTCGTAGGCGAAGCGCTGGCTCTCGGGAGTCGATGCGCGCGAGATCGCCTGCGAGACCGACACGGTCTGGCCGTCGGCGGTGTTGTTCTTCGGCAGCGCGACGCCGACCACATTGTCGCGGCGGTCATACGCGTACGAGGTGATCAGGCTGTCCGCGTCGGTCGCCTGCTGGACCGTCGCCAGGCGGCGGCCGATCGCGTCGAGCTCGAAGCGGGTCGTGAAGTCGCCGGCCGCCGGCGTCTCCGTGCCGCGCGGGGCGGTGATCTGGGTCAGTCCCTCCTCGCGGTCGTAGTCGTAGGCCGTCCTCTCGTCGAGCGGCGTCGACTCGGATGCGATCCGGTCCATCGGCGTGTAGGTCGAGGCCCAGCGCTTGCCCTCGCCGTCGACCTGAAGCGTCTGGTTGTCGTTTCGGTCGTACTCGTAGCGGCGGGTGATGAAGTCGCCGGT
>JACCVG010000139.1 GCA_013698335.1 Thermoleophilaceae bacterium | reverse complement strand
AGCCAACCCGCCGTGATCTGGAGCGCTACGCCGGCCTTTTCTCCGCGCGCACGGGAGTGATGCGCTCCTCGGCGATGCGCGATCTGATGGCGGTCACCGCCCGGCCCGAGGTGATTTCGCTCGCGGGTGGGCTCCCGGACACGAGCACGTTCCCCTCGGAGACGCTGACGGCGATCATGAGCCGGGTGGCGCGTGAGTCCTCCGCCAAGGCGCTCCAGTACGGGCCGACGGAGGGACTGATCGAGACCAAGGAGGCGATCGCCGAGGTGATGGCCGCCGAGGGGATGACCGTCGATCTCGACGACCTCACGGTCACGACCGGCGGACAGCAGGTGATCGACCTCGTAACGAAGACCTTGATCGACCCGGGCGAGGTGATCGTCGCCGAGGCGCCGACCTATCCGGGCGCCGTGCCGACCTTCTCCTCGTACGAAGCGGACCTCGTCCAGATCGACGTCGACTCCGAGGGAATGCGGATCGACATGCTCGAGGAGCGGCTGGACGCCCTCGCACGCGAGGGCCGGCGGCCGAAGTTCATCTACACGGTCCCGAGCTTCCAGAACCCGGCCGGCGTCTCGATGTCGCTGCCACGCCGCCAACGGCTAGTGGAGGTCGCCCGCGAGCGCGAGTTGCTGATCCTCGAGGACAACCCCTATGGCCTGCTGCGCTACGAGGGCGACGCGCTGCCGACGCTCTACTCGCTCGACGGCGGTCTCTACACGATGTACCTCGGCACATTCTCGAAGATCCTCTCGCCGGGCCTGCGGCTCGGATGGGTGGTCGCGCCGCCGCCCGTGCTCGAGAAGATCAACATCGGCAAGCAGGCGACGGACCTCTGCACCTCGACGGTCTCCCAGCTGACGGTTCAAGCCTATTTCGAGCAGTGCGATTGGCGCGACTATGTCGATCAGCTGACCGACATCTACAGGGCCCGCCGTGACACGATGCTCGACGCGCTCGCCGAGTTCTTCCCGCCCGAGTCCGAGTGGACGCGGCCGCGCGGGGGCATGTTCATCTGGGTCACCCTGCCCGATTTCATTGACACGACCGATTTGCTCGCCAGGGCCCTACGCGACAACGTCGCGTTCGTTCCCGGCGAGGCCGCCTACCTCGACGGGCGCGGCCGCAGCTCGATGCGGCTCAACTTCTCGGGCGTGGACGAGGAGAGCATCCGGGAAGGAGTCCGCCGGATCGGCAAGGTCGTCGAGGAGCAGGTCCAGCTCTACGGCACGCTGACCGGCGAACGGCGCGCGGTCCGAAAGCCGGCGGCGGCGGAGTCGACCGCCGACGAAGGGGCCGAGGTCGTGCAGCTCCCACGCCGCGCGCGGCCGGACGGCGAGGCACGCCGCTCCTAGCCGACTCTCAAGAGTCGGAGAAATCCTCCGGCGACACATTGTCGAGAAAATCCTTGAACTTCTCGACGACTTCCTCCTGGTCTTCGACCTCGTGCTCGAACTCGATCGCCGACTCGCTGATCACGTCCTCGGCGGCGAAGATCGGGGCGCTCGTGCGCACGGCCAGCGCGAGCGCATCGGACGGGCGCGAATCGATCTCGACCTCCGCGCCGTTGATCGTCAGCGTGATCGAGGCGTAGAAGGTGTTCTCGCGCAGCTCCGTCACGGCGACCCGGGTGCAGGCGACCTCGAGGCGATCGAGCATCTCGTTGATCAGGTCGTGGGTCATCGGGCGCGGGGTGTTGGCGCCCTGGAGCTTCATCAGGATCGCAGCGGCCTCCGGATGTCCGATCCAGATCGGCAGAAAGCGGTTGCCCTCGCGCGTCTTGAGCAACACGATCGGCTGCTTGCCGACCATGTCGAAACTGACGCCGTAGATCACCATCTCCTGCATGCGGGGGGCCGACTCCCTCGATTGACTCCGGGCTCGCGCGCAAGTCTAGACGCCACCGGCGCCGTATCGGCCGTTGACGGCGCGGCGGCGGCGGCGGATTCGGCCCGCCGTCGCCGCGTGACGCCATCGCTCAACGACCGCTCACGGCTACCTTCACCTCGCGCGAGCGCCCGGGCTCGAACGGGTAGCCGTCCTCACGCGGGAGCCGGGCGCGGAAGCGGTAGTCGACGAGGCCGCTCGTCGCGCCAAACTCGTACCGGTGTCGCCACCGTCCCGACGAATTGGTGCGCGGGAGGGCGAACGTCCGCCAGCGACCGCGGTAGAAGGCCTGTAGATCGATCAGCTTGCCGCTCGCTGGAACCTGTCCACCGCGGAGCTTGCCCGAGAAACGGACTGCACCGCCGTTGCGGACGCGGTTCCGGCTGACCGCAATGCTCGACGAGGCCGGGACGCGTACCGCGACCCGCGCTTGTGAGGTACTGAACCGCTCGGAGCCCCGGAAGCTGAAACGAATCTCCCGGCTGGAGCCCGCGGGCACCCCGTAGGTGAACCGACCGCCGCGTCCGCTCGTCACTGCGCCGACGGTTCGCCAGCGCGCGCCCTTCGAGCGCGGCCGGGCCTCGACCGAGATCGCCTGCGAGTCGAGCGGCTGGCCGCTCGAGAGCAACCGGCCGTGGGCCCTCGTCCGTCTGCCCGGACCAAGCTTACGAGCCGTCTTGGCGGAGTTGCCGCTACCGAGCGCGGCGGTCATCGACGTCGCCCGCGGGATTACCGTCAGAGCAGCGCTTCCGTCGGCGGTCCGGTCGACCGTCGTGTTGTTCCCGGCCGCATCTGTGAGCAGCGCACGCAATTCGTAGTCACCGGGCGCGAGCGAGCCTCGCGGGATGCGCGCTCGCACGCGACCGCTGTCGAGCGCGGTGTCGAGACCGCGCCAGGACTCAGTGCCTCTCCGACGCAGCTCGATCACAGCGTGGTCGACCCCGGAGGCCGAGTCGGCGACCTTGATCGAGATCGCCTCGGGAGCCGTCGTCTCGAAGGCGCCCGAGGGCGCGTTGTTGTCAATCCGGACCGTGCGGGTGGCCTGTCCGCGGTTTCCCGCAGCGTCGAAGACCTCGATCGCGAGCTCGTGGTCGCCGTCGCGCAGCTGCGTCGTGTCGAGCCCGTAGAGCTCGGCACCGACGTTCTCGCAAGGGATCGGTCGCGTGTAACGGCAGGCGCGGGTCTTCTCCTGGCGGACGTCGCCGTCGGCCACGAAGCGAGTCTTGCGGATACCGGTGTTGTCGGACGCATCGAAGGTCGCGGACTGCGTGCCTCGCAGCCACCCCTCGCTCCACAGGCCGCCGCGGACCTGGTTGACCCCGGGGAGCTGGTCGTCCCTGATCTCGATCGCCGAGCCGAGCAGCGAGACCCGCACGCGACGTCCGTCCTGCGCCGGGTCATCGACCTTGCTGGTCTTGCACCCGGTGGTCGACTCACACCGAGCTTCGATCTTCACGCTCGGACTTCCGTCGAGCTCGACCTTGCTGCCAGCCGCCGGCGTGCTGAGCGGGCAGAGCTTCTCGGCCGAGGCGTAACAGCCGGCCCGCAGCCGACGATCTGCGTTCAGGCCGATCGTCCACTCACCGTTGCGGCGGAAACCGTCCCACTTGTAGATCATGGTTCGAGCGACGTGCCCGGCGGGGCACTGAAGACAGCGGCCGCGAACCTTCCCTTGTTGACTCGCGGATCGGTCGTCACCTTGTTGCGCACCACGATCCCGCGTCGGGGATCGCCGCTCCACGGACAGAGCAGATCGCCGTTCATCCCTGCCTGCGTCCGCAACTTCCAGCCGTCGGTCGATTGGTCTGCGGCCATGCCGCAGCTCGTGACCGTATAGGTGCCCGCAGAGGCAGATGCAGGTACGAGCAGTGCGGCCGCGCCGACTGCTGCGACAAAACTAGTTCGGTACTTGACTAAAGACATACAGCGCTCCGTTCGATTCGATTTGAGGTTCCCGGCGACCCTTAAGGGGGGCCGGAGCGCTTTCTCGCCCCACCCCCGCCATCGCCCTGCCCGACGCAGCAATGCTCTCTTCCCTGATCTTGAGTACCAAGCCGCCGTCGGAGGGCGCGCTGGTCAGTCGGCTCGTGTCACCGAGCTCCCGGATCTCGACTTCGGCCGAGCCCGAGCGAAAGTCCTGCAAGGCCCGGTGTTCTTGATCCGTGGCCTGGAACCGCAATCCACCGACAATGGACGAAGATCGTAGGAACAGGTCTAACGCGAGAACTAGCGCGACGAGCTGAACGTCGCGTGCACATGACCCCGGTGGGGTCTAGCGCGGAGCGGGCAGGACCAGCTCGCGGTCGACGGCCTCGATGCTCGTCAGACCGCACATCGCGAGCGTCAGGTCGAGATCCGCAAGCAGCGCGCGGAGGACCTGTGTCACACCCGCCTGCCCGGCGAGACCGAGGGCGAGTGCCCACGGCCGCGCGACCAGCACTGCGCGAGCGCCCAGGGCTAGGGCGCAAAGAACATCGGAGCCGGTGCGCACACCGCTGTCGAGCAGCACCGGGACGTCGTTCCCGACAGCCTCGACGACGCTCGGGAGCTGATCGAGCGCGGCCACCGAGCAGTCGACCTGACGACCACCGTGGTTGGAAACGATCACGCCGTCGACGCCGAGGTCGACCGCCCGCTGGGCGTCCTCGGCGGTCAGGATCCCCTTGACGAGGATCGGCAGGTCGGTGTGCTCGCGAAGCGTCGGAAGGTCGTTCCAGTCGAGTCCGCGGTTGGGGAAGATGGTCGCCCATTGCTGGATCGAGGGCAGCATGTCCTCCTCGGGCGCCGCCGACAGGCGGCTGCGGAAGACCGGGTCCGAGGTGTAGTTGGCGAGGCCTTCGCCGAGCAGGAACGGCAGGTAGGCGCCAGCGAGATCCTCGGGTCGCCACGGCATGAAGCGGGTGTCGAGCGTGACGACGATCGCCTCATAGCCGGCGGCCTCCGCCCGTTGCGCGAGGCTCGCCGCGAGCTCGGGGTCACTCGGCCAGTAGAGCTGGTACCAGCGCGGCGTCTCGCCGAGCGCCGCCGCGACGTCCTCCATGCTCGTCGATGCGGCTGTGCTGAGGCACATCGGGAGTCCGATCTCGGCGGCCGCGCGCGCGACGGCGAGCTCCGCCTCGGCGTGGAGAATCGACAGCACACCAACGGGACCGAGCAGGACGGGCGCGCAGAACTTCGTGCCGAACAAGGTGGTGCTCAGATCCGTCGTGGTTACGTCGCCGAGCATGCGCGGGACCAAGCGCCAGCGGTCGAACGCGGCCCGGTTTGCGCTTATCGTCCGGCCCTCGCCGGCCCCGCCGGCGACGTAGGCGTAGGCCTCGGGCTTCAAGGTCTCGCGGGCTCGGGCTTCAAGGTCCGCATAAAGGATCGGCAGCTCGGGCCGCTCGCCGCCCAAGCCGCGTCCATAGATCTCGAGCTGGTAGTCGCCGAAGGCGGTCATGGGTGGGCTTGCGACGCGGAGGCCTTAATTGGCAACCGGCGCGGCAGTGGGCGATCCAGGATTCGAACCTGGGACCTCTTCCTTATCAGAGAAGCGCTCTAACCGACTGAGCTAATCGCCCTGGCGGCCGACGATGATAGCCGGGGCAATCCGGCCGCGAGGGTGAACACCGTCTAGGCAGCAGCCCGCCGGAAGAGACGTTCCGCGAGTTCGATGCCCGCCGCCGGGCTGTCGAGCTCGAGCTCGACGCGATAGGCGCCCCGCGACGGACGGACCCGCACGTCGTGCCCCAGGGCAGCGGTCAGCGCGTCCTCGGCCGCCGCGAGCGCGTCGGCGAGGTCGGGGTGGATCGTGACGAACCCTCCACCGTGAGACCCCGGCGACGAAGCGGCGGGTGGGTCTCCCTTCGCGCGACGTTCGGTTTCGCGGACCGACCATCCGCTCGCGAGCGCTGCGCGGGCCAACACGAGCCGCTCGTGTTGGTCCTTGCACATCAACAGCGCACGGCCGTGGCCTTCGGTCAGCTCGCCGGTCTCGATCAGCGCGAGCGCACCGTCGGGCAGACCGAGCAGCCGGATCAGGTTGGAGACCGCCACGCGGCTCTTGCCGATCCGCCGTCCGAGTTCCTCTTTGGTGACTCCCAGATCCTCGACCAGCGTGGCACAGGCACGAGCCTCTTCGACCGGGTTGAGATCCTCGCGCGCGACGTTCTCCATCAGCGCGAGTTCGAGGCGCTCGTTCTCGGCCGTTACTCGCACGAGAGCCGGAATTCGGTCGAGGCCGGCCATCCGCGATGCGCGCAGGCGGCGCTCGCCGGCGATCAGCTCGTACCGCCCGCCGGCGAGCGGTCGCACGACGATCGGCTGCAGGAGTCCGCGCGAGCGAATCGACTCAGAAAGCGCGAGCAGCGCCTCTTCGTCGAACTC
>JACCVG010000136.1 GCA_013698335.1 Thermoleophilaceae bacterium | reverse complement strand
AACACCGAGCGGCGACGGGTCGCGCTGAGCTTCGACGACGGTCCTGATCCGCGCTGGACCCCCCGTGTCCTGCGAGTGCTGGCCGCCCACCGTGCGCGCGCGACTTTCTTCCTCACGGGTGCCCGTGCGATCGCCAACCCGGCGATCGTCCGCGCCCAGATCGCCCAGCGCCACGAGATCGGTAACCACGGCTACACCCATCCCAACATGCGCCGACTCTCGCCCGACGGACTCCGGCGGCAGGTCGAAGGCGGCGCGACGGCGATCGTGCGCAGCGGCGCCCCGCAGCCACGGCTGTTCCGCGCGCCCTACGGCTCGTTCAACGAACAGGTCGGAGCGGCGGCAGCACGATCCGGCGCAGTGATGGTCAACTGGGACCGTCCGCTGGATCCCCTGATCCGCGAGCACGGTCCCGGGCGCGCGGCGCACATCGCCATGCGGCACATGACGCCCGGCTCGATCGTGCTCGCGCACGACGGCACCCTCCATCCACGCCAGACGCTGCGCACCGTCGCCCGGCTGCTCAGGGGGCTGCACCGCCGCGGCTACGAGGTGGTCCCGGTGGGCGAGCTGCTCGGGCTGAACCAGCACCTACCTGTCTTCGCGCGCGACTTCGGCCTACCGCTGAACGTCGGGGCCTGACCGCCCGGGGCGCCCGGATCAGGGTCCGGCCGCCCCGGCGATGACGACGCTGCGGCGATTAGGATCCCCGGAGCTCGCAGGGCGGGTCAGCACGAGCAGATCGTCGGAGCGCCCGAAGACGGAGGTGTCGGTGCTGTCGGCGGCGGTCCGGGTTTGGACCTCATAGCGAACCGTCCCGTAGACCATCCGGAGGAAGATCGGGTCGCCCGGCTGCAGCGATCCGATCCGCCGGAACGGGTCGTCCGGCGCGCGCGCGTCACCGGCCAGCGCGACCAGCCCCTGCTCGCCCGGCACGGCCGTCCGCGGATAGTGAATCGGGCCCTTGAGCAGTGTCCGCGCCGCGCCGCCTTCGTAAACGCGGCGGTAGAGCCCGACCGACGGCGCGACGATCCACCCGAACGGCTGTCCGGTGCGCAACCCGCTCGCGAAGCTCGCCGCCCGGCGTCCGAGCGTGGAGTCGATTGGCAGCGGGAGTGAGAACGTCGAGCGCTCGCCCGGCGGGGCGGCGATCATCGCGGGTATCGCGGCGGAGGTGGCAGCATCGGCCGAAGGCGGCCGCCGCTCATCCGACCCAAGCGAGAGCAGGGCGACGACGATCGCGCCCCAGAGGACCACCGTCGCAACGGCGATCGCCCGGCCCGGCTTGCGCGCAGCCGCCGAGAGTCGACCGACCAGATGCTGTGGTGAGATCGCGGCCATTCCGCCTAAGTACCCGCGCATCGGTGCTTTTCACACAAGGACATTCTTCGAAGATGACAGCGGCGGTCATACTGCGGCGACGATGGGGGAGCGAATCAAGGGTTCGCGGATGCGGCGGGCGGCGTCGATCGGCGGGGCGGCCGCCGGGGTAGCCGCGCGAACAGCGGCGGGGCACGCGGTCGGGGCGACCCGCTCGGAAGAGGCCAAGCGGGCGGCGCTCGGCAAGCAGCAGCTGAAGGCGGCCCGGTCCCTCGTCAAGGTCCTGAGCGGGATGCGCGGCGCCGCGATGAAGGTCGGCCAGACCCTCTCCGCAGTCGATCTGGGGCTGGTTCCCGAGGAGTTCCGCGAGGAGTTCCAGGAGATCCTCGCGACTCTCCAGCACACGGCGGAGCCGGTTTCCTTCGACGCGATTCGGAAGGTCGTCGAGTCCGACCTGGGCGAGCGGCTGAAGGACTCGTTCGCAGACTTCGAGCGCGAGCCGCTCGCGGCTGCTTCGATCGGCCAGGTCCACCGCGCCGAGCTCCACGACGGGCGTCAGGTCGTCGTCAAGGTCCAGTACCCCGGAATCGCGGAGGCGATCCACGCCGACATGCGCAACCTAGGGCTCGGCCTGAAGCTGCTGAGCGTGATCGCGCCCGGGATCGATACGGCCGCGATCGCCGATGAGCTCCGCGAGCGGATCGGTGACGAGCTCGACTACGAGCTCGAGGCCTCCAACCAGCGAGCGATCGCGCGCGCCTACCGGGGGCATCCGTTCGTGATCGTCCCCGCCGTAGTCACCGACCTCTGCCGCGAGCGAGTCATCGTCAGCGACTTCATCGACGGCCGGCGCTTCGCCGAGGTCCGCGAGGCGCCGGACGCCGAGCGCGATCGCCTCGGCGAGATCTTGGCCCGGTTCTACGTCAACGGGCCGCTCAGCCACCGGCTGCTCAACGGTGACCCTCACCCGGGCAACAGCCTGTTCCTCGCCGACGGTCGGGTCGCCTTCCTCGACTTCGGCTTTTTCAAGCGGCTCTCCGACGCCGAGGTCGCGAACCTGATCGAGACAACCCGCGCGACCTACCAGGACGATGCCGAGCGGCTGCTCGAGATCGTCGCCGAGCTCGGCGCGCTGCCACCCGATCCCGCGCTCGCCCAGCCGTTCCTCGAGGCCTACCTGTCGATCTTCGGCTGGCTGATGATCGACGAACCCCTGATGGTCGACGGATCCCGGACCGCCGAGATGATGCACGGCTACAACGCGCTGCGCAACAGCGACGGGTTCGAATCGATGGTCCTGCCTGCCGAACACCTGGTGATGATGCGCGCGGTGATGCTGCTCGTAGGACTGCTCGGTCAGCTCAAGGCGACCAACACCTGGTTCGACATCGCGCGCGAGTGGCTGCTCGACGACGAGCCGGTCACCGAGCTCGGAATCCTCGAGGCCGAGTATTGGCGCCAGTCGCCGGCCGTCCTTCGCTGACCCCGCAAAGACGCGAGGCCCGCCGACGTGTCTTTGGTTCACTTCTCGGCCCGAAGTCATCGAACACCTGGGGTATGTTTTGCGCTCAGATGAAGCGGCTCGTCCCGATCGGTCTACTGGCCTGCGCGCTCGCGGTGAGCGCCTGTGGCACGCGCGTTCTCGACAGCGATGACGCATCGCAGGGGATTGCGGAGGTGATCGAGCAACAGAACCCGCAGATCTCTGAGGTGACGGTCGTCTGCCCCGACGACATCGAGGCCGCGGACGGCGGCGAGTTCGAGTGCCAGGTCAGCGGTGACACGAACGGCGTCGCGACCGCCGTCCAGACCGACGACGACGGGAACTTCGACTTCGAGTACTCCGACCCCGGCGGGGATCAATAGCTCCTCCACCACGTTAGCCAGGCGCGATACTGCGCGGACAATGTCGCGGGAGAACGTGGAGATCGTGCGCAGCATCTATGCAACGGGATGCTGGGACAGCGGCGGCGACCCGGCTCAGGCACTCCGGTACCTGGACGACGACTTCGAATTCCGAAACCCACCGTACGCGGTCCTGTCGGCGCCTCGTTACGGGCACGACGGCTTCATCGAGGCGATGGTGAACCTGAGCGAGGCCTTCGACTCTTGGCATCACGAGCCTCTCGAGCTCACAGACCTGGGTAAGGAGCGCGTCCTCGTGCAGGTCCGCTTTCAAGCCCACGGAGAGCGCAGCGAGCTGACGCTGTCCAAGCCTGAGTGGCACCTCTGGAGACTGCGGAGCGGGAAGGCCACTCGCGTGCAGTGGTTCACGGATCGGACAGACGCCGATCACGCAGCGACGCCGTCGGACTAGGCGATGTCCGAAGAAAACATGGAGATCGCGCGGAAAGCGGTCGAGTCCAGTAACAGCCGCGATCTCGTCGCCCTGGACGCCCTTTGGTCAGACGAATGTGTTTTCCATTCCACGTTCGCCGCAGCGAAGGTCGCGTGTTCCGGGGTCGGCAGGGCATCCGGGACTACTTCCACGCGTTGGAGGAAGCGTTCGACGAGGTCCACCTCGAGGTCAAGGACGTAACCGACGCGACGCATGAACGGGTCGTTGTACTGGTGGACGTCAGCGGACGCGGCAAGGGCAGCGGTATACCGGTCGGCCATCGGTTCGGGCAAGTATGGACGTTCGCTCGAGGCGAAGTAGTGCGCGTCGAAAGCTACCTCGACCCGAGAGACGCCCGCGAGGCCGCGGATCTATCCGAGTAGGGCGGCCCCCTTCCGTCGGGATGCGTCTCGGCTTCCCCAGGCCGGGGTCAGGCGGATATTGGGCTGAGGAGCGGGATCAGCCGCGGCGCCGCGTTCGAACTGGTTTTTGGCCCTACTAAACGGAGGGGGAGGGATTCGAACCCCCGATGGACCGAAGGCCCATGCCGGTTTTCAAGACCGGTGCATTCAACCGCTCTGCCACCCCTCCAGGTAGCGCCCCGAGGGTAACGCGCAGCCTTAGCGGCACGTAGGCGAGCGGCAGCTCGGCCTCGAACCCCCCGGTGACCTCGATCACGCGGTCCTCGCGCACGGCGCGGGCGGCCAGCGGAGCCGACTCGAGGTTCACGCGCGCGCCCGAGAAGAGCTCCGGGTCGATGTTGTGGGTACCGACGACGCGGACCTCGCGCAACAGCTCGTCGTATCGGAAGATCAGCGCCCGCCGCACCCGCGTGACCTCGCAGACCGTCGTAGAAGGCATCGGGCGCGGGTTCGTTCTCGGCGCGACCGAGCGTCGCGGCGACCAGCTCGAGCGCTGCGAGATGCGCTTCGGGGATCGGGTCCGCGGCGTCGGGGCGGCGTCTGTCATCTGACCACACATAGTCCGCGCCGAAGCGGATGTTTCAGCCGGGCCTCAGTGCGCGGCGGCGGGCTCGAGCGCGAGGCGCAGCGCCTGCTCGGAGGTGACCGCTAGGTTCCAGCGTTGCCCGCAACCGCGGCAACGGCACTCGGCGCCTTCGTCGAAGGGGATCATCCGCAGCTGCCAGCCGGTATCCGCCGAGAGGCACCACGGGCAGGCGAGCGAGGCCGCGACCAACCGGTCGTCGTCCTCGGGGCGGAAATGCGCGGTTCGCTGGAGCGGGGTCATCGGCTACACCGTCCCCCAGGGCGCCCGCAAGGTCAACGAACCGGAGCCGCTAACCCCCCGAACGGCGGGGGAGGATCCTCACCTGACGACGACTTTCCCCTTCATCCCCTCGTCACTATGGAACGTGCAAAGGTAGGAGAAGCTCCCCTTCTTCTTGAACTTCGCGGACGTGACCTCGCCGCTGCCGGAGAGGATGTCGTCGAGGTCCTGACCACCCTTGCTCATCGTCACGCTGTGCGACCCCTGGACGTTGGTCCAGCGGACCTTGTCGTTCTTCTTGATCTTGACCGTCGCCGGAGAGAAGCTGAAGTCGTCGGCGAGCACCGAAGCAGTCTTTGCCTGGACCGCCGGCGCGAAGCCGACGCTCGCCACTGCCGCGAGCGCCAGAGCACAGCGCAGCGCATCGTTCCGGGTCGTCATCGAGTCCTCTCTGGTGGCCGCCGAAGCTCCGGCCAGCCTACCGCGCCCGCGGCGCAGCATTCCGGTGGCGGCCAGACGACTACTCTCTTCGCAGGATGAGAGCGCTCTTCACCGCCGCTGCCGCCGCTGCCCTGATGGCCGGCTTCGCTCCCGCCGTGGGCGCGGACGCCGGGGAGAGCTGCCGAGGCAGCCTGACCCTCCAGCCGATCAGGACGGACGAGACGACGCGCCAGTTCGCCGGGGTGGGCGCGATCATCGTCCGCAATGAATCCGGAGACGTCGCGATCGACCGTTCAACCGCCGCCAAGACGACGGTCGCGACGGAGGCCTGCTTCAGCGGCCCCCGTCCTGCCCTTTCCCAGACAGTGCGGAGCGGCGTCCTGACGATCAGCGCGAGCTGCCCGCGACCGCTCGCCCCGCTCTCGATCAGCGTGCTCGAAGGGCCCTGCCGGCGGGACATCCAGATCAATGCGCCCGCGGCGATCAGCCCTGACCTGCGGACCAACGTCGGTGACCTCTCCGCTGAAGGCATCGGCGGCGCAACAGTGCTGCGGACGGCGGCCGGCGACGTGAGCGCCAGGCGCAGCCGGGCTCGCTCGATCCGGATCTCTTCGCTCGCCGGCTCGCTCGATGTCGGCTCGCAGTCCAAGCCGCGTCTGATCGAGGCCAACGGAGGTGCTGGGAAGGTGTCGGTCACTGTCCCGGTTGATCGCTACGCCGTGCAAGCCTCCTCGAGCGCCGGAGTGGTCCGCTCCACCGGCCTGACGAGCGATCCCTCCGCGGCGCGCAAAATCGAGGCGACGACCCAGTCCGGGGACGTCACGCTGACCGGCCTCAAAGGGCCTTAGCGCCGAGCTTGGCGGCCTCGGGCCGCCGCACTTCCCAGACCAGGCCGACCCTCTCCAGCGACCGGATCACGAGCGCCGAGGGATCCGGCTCCGCACCGGCCGGTGGGGTCTAGCGCAGGACGGCGAGGATGCGCGGGTGTCCGTCAATCTCGACCTCGTCGACCACTTCGACCTCGTTGAGACCGACGATCGCCCCGAGCCGTCGAAGAGCTTCGGCTGGAAAGCCCCAATAGACGAACTCGTCGCGCTTGTAGACATCGCCCGACTCGCGCACCTCGATCGCCGGAGTGTCGGCCGCGAGACGCGACCCGTAGGTCTCGAGCACGACCTCGCCACCCGGGGTGAGCACATCGGCGAGCGTCTGAAGAAGCGACACCGGATCGGTTACCCGGTGCAGGATGCCGAAGCAGAGCGCGACGTCGAACTGCTCGTTGAGATCGCGCGCGTCGAGCGCGTCCATCCGGTGGTACTCGACACGCGAACCCATCAGGTCGGCGATCGCGCGGAACCCGGCGCCCCCCTCGAGGGTCACGCCGAAGCGGGCGTCTACCCAGTCGACGTACTGCTCATTGTCCAGCCCGACGACGCGCGTGGCGCCGCGTCGCTCGGCGAGGAAGCTGTAGAAGCCATCGAAGGTGCCGACATCGAGCACGCTCTTGCCCTCGAACCGGCTCAGGTCGAGACTGCCGAGCCGGTAGCCGTGATCGCGGGCTACGCCGGGCGTGTAGACATCGGCGCCAAGCGCAAAGGTGTGGAACCAAAGCGGCACCGAACCACTTACGCGGGCGGCCTCATCCGGACTAGCCTCGATCGCCAACGCATCGGCGACCAGCTGCTCGGCGGCAGAGGTCTCGGGAATCAACTCGACGCTCGTCACCTCCCGAGCTTACCGGCGCGGCACGACTCCAACCCTCGTCGAGTGCCCGGCCCTCAGCGCTGAACTTGGAACGGCCAGTGGACCGGTCGGCGTTCCCTCGTTGCCGGCGGCGTCGTGGGCCAGGACGGGCGGTGGCCGCGAGCCTCGGCGCGATCGACTCCGAGCCGCCGGCTAGCACGAAGTTCGGGTAGTGGATCGCGAGCTGAATCAGACCGGAGCGTAGTCGGCGATCACCGGAGGGTGGATAGCAGTTCAACATCGCGTCCGCCGGCAAGTGCGTGGACCCCACGATTGAAAGTCACCAGCCGCACAGCTCGTCGCCGAGCGAGCGTCAGGAGGTGTGCATCGGTCACCTGACGGTGCCCGGCGATCGCCGGCACGTCGGAGTCACCGATCGAGACATCGTCGATCAGGAACCGGTGACCACCGGCCGCCCGGAGTGCCGCGAGCACGCCACGCGCGGCCTCCACGCCGATCGCGCTCGGAATCACCTTCGCATTGGACGAGACCCGTACGAACCCGCTCTCGGTGATCGGACAGGTCGCCCACCCGGCCCCGCTGTGGGCCGCGAACCAGGCCCGGATCGTCGCGTGGTGGACATGCGAGTCCCAAGCCAACGCGACGAGCGCGTTGACGTCCAGCAGCGCCACCGGGTCAATCCTCGTCGAGCGCTCGCCGAACCATCTCGGGCGTGATCGGCGCCGTCCCGCTGGGCACGCGGATCAAGGGCAGGGCGTCGACGGTGTCGACCTGGGCGGGCGTCAGCCCACGTCGGGCGAGTTCCGAGATCACCGATCCGAGCGAACGCCGTTCGGCGGCAGCCAGCTCGCGGGCGGCGGCCACCACTTCATCGTCTAGTTCGAGCGTGGTGCGCATATTTTGATGTTAGCACATCAACGCATGAGTACATCAGTAGCTCTCGCTCACCGTCTGCAAGATCTCGCCCAGGAAGCGGATTTTCGGGAGTAAGCCAATACCGTGCGCGGAACGCTCGGGCCTGCGTCCCGCCCGGGCAGTTCGCTTATGCCGCCACGCCTAGTCCATCTACCCCTGCTCGCACTGCTGGTCTGGTGCGTCCTCGCGATCGGCGCGAGCACGGTCGCGAGCGGGCAGGCCGACCTCGCCGGGCAGCGCGACGCCGCAGCACGGCTGCGCGCCTCGGTCGAGGCCGAAACCCGCCGGATCGCGGCGACGCAGGCTGGCGTAGCCGACGCTGAGCGCCGGCTCGCGGGGCTCACGGCGCGCGCAGAGGAGCGCCAGGCCCAGCTCGACGAGGCCCAGGACGACCTGATTCGCCTACGTATCCGACTGACCGAGCTGGAGCAACGCGAGACCAAGGCCAAGGACGCGCTCGGCAACAACCTCGTGGCGTCCTACAAGGCCGACGAGCCCGACCTGATGACGGTGGTATTCGATTCCAACGGCTTCGAGGACTTGCTCGACCGCGTTGAGTTCCTGAAACGGATCGCCGACCAGAACACGACGATCGTCGAATCCACACGCGAGGCCCACGCCGCGGTCGCGCGCCAGAGCGCCGCCGTTGAGCGGATGAGGGCCCGCTACAGCGAGCTCGCCAGAGTTGCGATCGAGGATCGCGACCGCGCGGCGGTGCTTCGCAGTGCGCTGTTGCGCCGCCAGGAGACGCAGCTCGCCAACCGCCGTGGCGCAGCGAGCCGGCTGGCGACGGTGCGCACACGTATCAACCGGATCGAGCGCGAGCACGCCTCGGTCGCTCGCAGCGCCGCGGCGGCGAGCACCGCGACCGCAGAGGCGCCAAAGGTGCCGGCGCCCTCCAGCGCGAAGGGCTCTGACGGCCTCGTCGGCGAGGTCATCGCGGCGGCCAACGAGATCGCCTCCACTCCGTACGTGTACGGGGGTGGCCATGGCAGCGACTCGAGCGGCTATGACTGCTCGGGGTCGATCAGCTACGCGTTCGCCGCGGCGGGGCTCGTGTCGAGCCCCTTGGACTCGAGCGGCTTCATGGGCTGGGGCGAGGCGGGCGCCGGGGATCGGATCACCGTCTACGCCAACCCCGGCCATGCCTTCATGGTCGTCGACGGCCGTCGCTTCGACACCAGCGCGCTCTCCGGTGGCGGAACGCGCTGGACGTCGGAAATGCGCAGCACGTCGGGCTACGTGGCCCGTCATCCGGCTGGGCTCTGAGCCGGGCGGATCTCCGCGTAACGTTGTCGGTGAGCTTTGCGCGTCCGCGAACCGCGGACACCTTCACAACCTGGACCACACAAAGGAGCGATTCGGAATGACACTGACGATCGGCGACAGCGCCCCCGACTTCACGGCGGAGACCACCGAGGGGACGATCCGCTTCCACGACTGGATCGGCGATTCGTGGGCCGTCCTGTTCTCCCACCCGCGCAACTTCACTCCCGTCTGCACGACCGAGCTCGGGTACATGGCCTCGATCGAGCCCGACTTCGCAAAGCGCGGCGTGAAGGTGATCGGCCTGTCGGTCGACCCGATCGAGAACCACGCCAAGTGGGCGGAGGACATCGCCGAGACCCAGGGCACGGCACCGAACTACCCGATCATCGCCGACTCCGACTTTGCGGTCGCCAAGGCCTTCGGGATGCTGCCCGCCGACACCGACGGCGATCCGACGCAGCGCACGCCGGCCGATAACGCGACCGTCCGCAACGTATTCGTGATCGGACCGGACAAGAAGATCAAGCTGGTCCTCATCTACCCGATGACGACCGGTCGCAACTTCGACGAAGTGCTGCGCGTCGTCGACTCGCTCCGGCTGACCGCCAAGCACCAGGTCGCAACGCCGGCCCAATGGAAGGACGGCGACGACGTGATCATCGCCGGATCGGTCTCAGACGACCAGGCCAGGGAGCGCTACCCCGACGGCTGGGACGCGCCGCGGCCCTACCTGAGGATCGTGCCCCAGCCCAAGGATTGAGCCGGCCGGCCGATCGGCCGGAGCATTGGAGCGATCAGAGTTCGCCCTCGAGAACGACCAACGGGATCTCGCGGGTCGTCTTCTCCTGATAGCCACCGTAGCCCTCGTAGGCGTCGACCACCTTCGGCCAGAGGGCCTCGCGCTCCTGCGGGTCGAGCACGCGCGCGTGCATCGTGGCCGTGCGATCGCCGAGGCTCACGTCGACCTCTGGGTGGGCGACCAGGTTGTGGTACCAGGCCGGGCTGCGCGGATCACCGCCCTTCGAGGCGACGACCACGAGCGACCCTTTATGGCGGAGCGGCGAGGTCAGCATCACGCTACGGCGCTGGCCCGACTTGGCGCCCGTCGTGACCAACTCGAGCACCTGCATCCCGTAGATGCCGCCGGTCAGGCGGCCGCGGCTCAGCTTGAAGACCGCCCGGTGAACGGCGGTCGCCTGATTGCGGACGTGATCGCGAAAGCTCATCGCGGCCAGTCTCTCACAGCGTTGGGTCTCGAACGTCAAGCGCGTTCACTTGACGCGCGGCGGTCGCCCTGGGAGGGTCGGCGCGGAAGACACGATGAGCATCGGAGCCGGAATCGCCGCAGGTCCGGGAGGTCGCGACTCCTTCGCGTTGCGATTCGGTGTGCCCGTCGGCCTGGTGGCGATCGCCGCCGCGGGATGGTGGTGGTCGGCGAGCGTCGCCGGTGAGATGTCCAGCCCGGCGATCGGCCAGATGGGTGAGGCGATGTTCGTTGTGCTCGTCGTCGCCGCCGGCATGAGCCCCGTCTGGCTCGTCGTGTTCACCGTCCTGATTGTGCTCGAGAAGACCACCCCGGCCGGCGAGCAGATAGCGCTCGGAGCCGGCGTCGTACTCGCCGTTATCGGAGTCAGTCTGCTGTTCGAGCCGTCCCTGATCACCGCCATCACCTAGGAGGCCCCCGTGTCAGTCACCGAAACGACCACCGCTTGGCAGATGAAGGGCGTCGGCTATGAGTTCTGCAACTGCCAGCCGGGCTGTACGTGCAACTTCAACGGATTTCCCACCTCACCGGACGGAAGCTGCAAGGCCGCCGTGCTCAACCGGGTCAGCGAGGGCCACTGCGGCGACGTCGACCTCTCGGGCATCAACGCGCTCGCCTTGTTCGACTGGCCCCAGGCGATCCACGACGGCGGCGGCAAGGTCGTCTTCGTCGTCCCGCCCGAGGTCACCGACGAGCAGCTCGATGCCCTCGCGCAGATCTACACCGGGCAGCTGGGCGGCATGCCGTGGGCGATCCTCGGAACGACATACGAGGTGGCCGGAGTGGTTCGCGCACCGATCGAGCTCAACCACGACGGGATGCACAGCGGCTTCACGGTCCCCGGCGTCGGTGAGGCGAAGGGAACGACCCTGAAGAACCCGGTCACCGGCGAGGACCATCTCGTCTCGATCGTCCTCGACCAGGGATTCATCTGGGAGCGGGGCCAGTGTGGCCAGGGCACCTTCGACGTCGAGGCGGAGGGCATCCACATCGCCTTCGAGGACAGCAACTGGATCCTCTACGACTTCGACTGGACGAACGCCGAGGGCTGACTAGGTGATCCCCTCCTCATTCGCGATGCGGGCCCTGAACTGCTCGAGCGGCACGAGAGAGACCTCGGCGGACCCGGCCCGCTTCGACCCCTTGTAGTCGAACGGGTTGTCCAGGTCGCGAATCAGCCGCAGCATGTAGCCGAGTACGAACGCCAGCGTCGAGAGCAGGAACAACTCGACGTCGAGTCCGCCCACATCCGTGAACAGCAGGCCGATCACGAGGACGAGGGAGGCCAGCTCCCCGATCGCGTAGCCGGCGCCGATGAAGGACGTCTCGCGGATCGTGTCGATCCGGATGACCATCCGCCGAAGGGCGCTCTGCTCCTGCTTGAGGCGGACGATGAAGTTCGGCTGGGTCAGCGGCTCGAAGGCGAGGAAGTGACGGTTGAGGCCTCGAATGCGGCTGAAGACGACGGCGATCTCCTCGCGGTTCCTCAGCCATCGCTCGATCGCGGCCGCCAGGTCGCCAATCTCTGCCAGGCACTCGGCCGCGGCTGGAGCGCGCTTGTCGTCATAGAGGATCAGGCACTCGTCGCAGATCGTGTCCAGGCTCGCGGCGAGATCGCCGGGCAGCTTCTCGCTCTCCTTGTAGTCGGCAAGCGTCCCGGCCAGCAGGAACCCGAGGATGAAGATGGTCCCGGCCACCAGACCCGTGTACAGGGGGCTGAGCGCGAGGACATCCAGACCGAGAAAGCCGATCAGCGCCTTGACCGCAGCGACCGCGACGACGACCGGAATCAACGTGGCCGCCAGACGCCAGCGGCTCAGCATTCGCGCATCACCGTCTTCACACTAGCTTTACACGCGCGGGGCGGCCTGCGTGAAGCGCAGGTCGGGGGTAGGCGCCGCGGCGCTGACGGGTTTGATGCACCCGACAGCCTCCATGGAAATGTTCGTCTCCACCCCAGACAGGCGCGATACTGCGCGGACGATGTCACAGGAGAACGTGGAGATAGTGCGCAGTTGGTTTACGGCGCTCGCGGACGGCGAACTTGCCCCAGAGCTGTGGCATTCGGACTTGGTCGTGGACAACACCCCGGAGTTCCCAATCACCGGTCCATACTGCGGACACGAGGGCCTTCAGATGTGGTGGGATGATCTGTCCGAGGTCGTGGACGGAGCGACGATCGTGCTCGATGAAGTGGCGGCGCTCGACAGGGATCGCGTCCTGACCGTTCAGCGGATCACCGGCACCTTCTCGAACACCCGTATCCCGGTGAACGCACCCTGGATTGCGATCTTCGTCGTCCGGGCGGAAAAGCTGCAGCGGGTATCGGGCTACTCATCCCGCCGACAGGCCCTCGAAGCCTTGGGCCCGTTGGAGTAGGCGATGTCTCAGGAGTTCGGCTCTCTACGCCGAAATCGCCCGTCTAGACACGAGAGCGTCCCAGACAGCCTCCCCTCTCCCAACAGGCGCTAGCGCAGGAAGCGCGCGATCACGCGATCGCGAGCCCCGGGCTCGACCCATGCGGCAACGGCCTCGCCGCCCCCGAGCGCGGTCAGCGCCGGCTCGCCCACCGGACCGCTCGCAAGCTGACGCGCGACTGTCCAAGGCGCCGAGCCCGCCGGGTCGGCGGGCTCGTAACGAGTACGCACCATCAGGCCCTCCGCATCCTGGAGCAGGACCGAGGCAATGTCCTGCGGATCGACGTCGAGGCCCGCGAGCCCGACCCGTTCGCCGCGAGCCAGCTCGGAGACCTCGGGCTCGTCGGGGGCGTCTGGCCGGATGCGCGCCGAGCTGGTGGTCTCCGCCCCTGCCCGGCGCTCGATCCAGGCGAGGTGGACCGAATCTTCGGCACCTAGAGCTACCACCGGTCGCGTCGCGGCGTCCGCCCCCAGGGAGACGGGGTCCACGGGCTCCGAGCCCGCCGAGCGGAGGGCAACATCGACCGCCGGCGGCCCCGCCGCCGCGGTGACCCAGACGATCGCGGCTGCACCGCTCGCAGACATCGCCACCTGCGGGAAGCGTCCGCCGTCGCTCGACAGCTCGATCGCCTCGCCGCTGGCGGATTGCTCAGGCGTCGTCGCGACCAAAGCGACACCATCGTCTCGTCCGAACGCCAGAAGGACCTCGCTCTCGTTGACCGCGATCTCGACCGATCGCAGCGAGCGCGGCCGCGGTGCGAAACGGAGCTGCTCGAAGGGGTCCTCGCCGATTCGGACCGCCGCTCGCAGCTCACCGCGCTTGGTCCAGGCGAGCGCCGTGCGACCCCTGCCCATCGCGAGCCGCGGCGCCGATACCGCACCCGCACCGACGGGCTGAGTCAAACCGAGCCCGGTCGACGGGCTATAAGAGATTGCTTTTAGGCGTCCGTTGCGGACGGAGCCGGCCCGCCAAGCGATTGTCGCCGCGGACAGGTCGCTGGCGAGCGCGACGTCAGACAGGCGTGGGGCCGGCCCGGCGAGCGTCTCCGCCGCCCCGAACGGGCGGCCCGCAGGGGCAACCGCGGCGCGCAGGGTCCGACCCCCGTTCGCTGCGGCCGCCGAGGTCCAGACGGCCAGCGTCTCGCCGGTCGGCAGGCCGGTGAGACGAAGGTCCCGGACGGCGGCGTCGGAGGCGATCGCGACGCGCGCCGACCAGCGCCCAGCGGGCGATTCCTCGGCGAGTACCGCGACTGCAATCAGCGCGCTGCTCAC
>JACCVG010000224.1 GCA_013698335.1 Thermoleophilaceae bacterium | reverse complement strand
CAGCACGGCGTGCCCGGAGCGCGCCGCCCAGGGCGCGGCCGGCATCGCCCAGGCGGGCTGCTCGCCCGAGGCGATGATCACGTGGCCGCTTGGCTCACCACGCGCAGCGCTCGAGAGTCGGTCGATTGCGGCGGCCCGCGTGTAGGGATCTGGGCCGGCAGCCGTCCGTGCGAGCAGTCCCTCGGGGCCGGGAGCGGCGCCGATCCGGACCACCTTCGCGCCATCGAGCAGCTCGGCGCCGGTCGGGGCGAGGTCCGCCAGTTCGGCCGCGCTCACCGCGGGCAGTTCGTCGGCCGCGCTCAGCAAGATCGGCGCTCCAACAGGCTCCCCGACCAGCACGGAGGCTGCGATCGCACCCTGCCAGTCGTTCTCGCCGACGACCGTGACCGCCTGCGGCCTGGTCGCCGCTGCGGTCCCCGGGAAGGCGGCAGCTGCGGCCCCGGCTGCGTCCTCGGTCGGGTTCTCGCCCGGAATCCGGACGGTGTCCTTCGTCGCCGTCGATGGGGTTCCCTCGCCGGCGCCGGCTGAGGCTCCGCCGATGCCCGGGCGGGGCGGAGAGTCGTCGCGCGCGACGCCGCAACCGGCGAGCGAGGCGGCCAGCAGCAGGCCGCAGGCAAGGGTCATGGATGGGGCTGATCGGAGCACGCGCCGACGATAGCGCCGCCCTTGCGAAAGGCGCGCAGGATGACATGCGCGCTCGCCGCTTCAGGTGCCGGTACCCTTGGTTGACTGACCAGTCAATCACTCGCCGATCGGAGACCGCAGTGGACTTTCGCCTCAACGACGAGCAGCTCGAGTTCCAGCGCTACTGCCGCCAGTTCGCCAGCGAAGTGATCCGCCCCGCCGCGGCGCAGTACGACCGCGAGCAGAGCATCCCGTGGGAGGTCATGACCGAGGCCCGCGACTGGGGGCTGAGCGGCATGGCCCAGATCGAGCGGGTCGGGGCCGATCCTGAGGGTCTGATGAGCGTGATCTACGCCGAGGAGATGCATTGGGGTTGCGCGGGCATCGCGCTTGCGATCTCGGCCTCCGGCCTGGCCGCTGCGGGCATCGCCGCCTCCGGCACCCCCGAGCAGATCGGCCGCTGGGTGCCGGAGTGCTTTGGGGTCGGCGACGAGATCAAGCTCGGCGCCTACGCCGTGACCGAGGCCGGCGCCGGCTCCGACGTGAAGTCGCTGCGCACGACCGCCAAGCGCGACGGTGACGAATGGGTGCTGAACGGCACCAAGGTCTTCATCACCAACGGCGGGATCGCCGATGTGACCGTCGTCGTCGCCACCGTCGATCCAGAGCTCGGCCACCGTGGCCAGGCCTCCTTCGTCGTGCCGAAGGACACCCTCGGCCTGTCACAGGGCAAGAAGGAGGACAAGATCGGGATCCGCGCTTCCCACACCGCGGAAGTCGTGCTCGAGGACTGCCGGATACCGCTCGATCACCTGCTCGGCGGGCTCGAGAAGCTCGAGCGCAAGCTCGAGCGGGCCCGCTCGGGTGAATCCAGCGGTCGCGCTTCGGGCGCGCTCGCGACCTTCGAAATCACGCGGCCGCTGGTCGGCGCCTCCGCGCTCGGGATCGCGCAGGCCGCCTACGAGTGGACCTTGGAGTACCTCGAAGGTCAGACCGGCGGCGGCGCGCCCGTGCTCGAACAGCAGCGTTACCAGCAGGTGCTCGCCGACGTGGCGACCGAGATCGAGTGCGCGCGCATGCTTGTCTGGCGCGCCGCGTGGATGGGCCGCAACGGCGTCCCGATGAAGGGCGGCCAGGGCTCGATGTCCAAGCTGAAGGCTGGCGACGTGACGATGTGGGCGACAACGACGCTGATGGATCTCGTCGGCGAGCGAGCGGGCCAGAGCGATTGCCCGCTCGAGAAGTTCTTCCGCGACGCCAAGATCTACCAGTTGTTCGAGGGCACGGCCCAGGTGCAGCGGCTGGTCATCTCGCGGATGCAGCGTGGCGAGTACGCCGAGCGGCGCGAGGCAATTGCGGCGCTCGAGGGGGCTGTCGCCGCCGCCTGATTCGTCCGCGGCGCCGAGGCGGGTCGTCATCATCCGGGGCCATGACGCTCTCGTTCGACCCCGCCGTGGTGCTCGCGCTCGCCTTGGCGATCGGGCTGTTCGCCCGTGCGGTATGGGTCCTGCGTGGTCGCGGCTGGCGGGTCGGGACCGTCCAGCAGGTCGCTTGGTACGGCGGCGTCGCTCTACTGGCGCTCGGCATGGTCTCGCCGATCGATGCGCTCGGCCACGACTTGCTCTCGGCTCACATGGTCCAGCACCTGTTGATCGCTGATCTCGCGGCACCGCTGCTGCTGATCGGGCTGCGCACCCCCGTGCTGGTGTTCTTCCTCCCGCGCCCGGCGCTCGTCGCTCTGGCTCGGAGGACGGGGCTGCGACGCGTCTTCCGCTTTCTTCGGCGGCCGCTGGTCGCCGTCCCGATCTGGATCGTGACTCTCTACGGATGGCACGTGCCGGCGATGTTCGAGGGTGCCCTGGCCGATGATCTACTCCACGCGCTCCAGCACCAGGCGTTCATCGGGGCCAGTCTGCTCGTCTGGTGGTCGGTGATCGAGCCCAAGCACGCTCGAATTCGCCCCGACCTCTGGAAGGGTGGCTACGTGATCGGAGCGCGCGTCGCCGGCATGTTCCTGGGTATGGCTTTCCTGCTGATGCTGCGCACCCCTCTCTACGCCGGCGGCTACGGTGATCGCGCCGCCGCCTTTGGCCTCACGCCGCTCGTCGATCAGCAGATCGCCGGGGCCCTGATGCTGGCCGTCGACCTCGCCCTGATGCTCGGCACGCTCGGCTTCTTCTTTTATGCCGCCGATCGGGAAGACGATCGGACGGCCCGGAGGGCGGCTACCGTCGCCGGATGAGAGTCGCCCCGATCCTCATTGCTGCCGCTCTCGCGGCCACCGGTTGTGGTGATCGGGGTGCGGCCGAGCCGCCGGCCCCGACCGGGGCGGATCCGGCCCGCGTCGGCGCCGGAGTCGACGACGCCGAGCGCGATGTCGTCCTCGACTGGATCGCGGCGATCAACGATGCCGACTACGAGCGCGCCGCCGGGTTGTTCGCGCCCGGGGCGATCGTCGAGCAGGCCGTCGTGATCGAGCTGCGCACCCGGGAGCAGGCGATCGCCTTCAACCGCAGCCTGCCCTGCCGCGCGGAGCTGACCGATCTCGAGCCCGTCCCGGAGCAGCCCGAAGCCGTGCTGAGCGCCTTCCGTCTCTCCGATGGCCCTGACCGGCGCTGCGGCCAAGGGGTCGGCGGCGGCGCGCGGGTGCTGTTCGTTATCGAGGATGGCGAGATCCTCGAGTGGCGGCAGTTGCCCGAACCCGTCGAGGATCCGGACGCCGCCGTATAGGAAGCTGAGGGCAGAGGTCAGCTACGCTGGTTTCCAACCTGCGATCGGTCGAAGGAGGAAGTTGCATGGCGGGCCTCGGAGGACGAATGTCGACGGTTATCAAGGCCAAGGTGTCGAAGCTGCTCGACAAGGCCGAGGACCCTGCGGAGACGCTCGAGTACGGCTACCAGAAGCAGGTCGAGCTGCTGCAGAACGTCAAGAAGGGGATCGCCGACGTGACGACCTCCAAGAAGCGGCTTCAGATGCAGGCGGCGAAACTCGAGCAACAGGTCGTCAAGCTCGACACCCAGGCGCGGCAGGCGCTCGCCCAGGGGCGCGATGATCTCGCCCGCACGGCGCTCGAGCGCAAGACCGTGATCCAGGGCGAGATGCAATCGCTCGACCAGCAGGCCGCCGAGCTCGCCTCCCAGCAGGAGCAGCTGACGATCAACGAGCAGAAGCTGCGCGGCAAGATCGAAGCGTTCCGGACCAAGAAGGAGGTCATCAAGGCGCAGTACTCGGCCGCCGAGGCGCAGGTCAAGATCTCCGAGGCCGCGAGTGGCGTCGGCGAGGAGATGGCCGACCTCGGCCTTGCGATCCAGCGCGCCGAGGAGAAGACAGAGAACATGCGTGCCCGAGCCTCTGCCGTCGAGGAACTCGAGGCCGCCGGGACCTTCGACGACATCACCTCGCTTGGCTCCGGACAGGACGACATCGACCGTGAGCTCGCGGAGCTCAGCGCCGGCCCGCAGGTCGACGACGAGCTCGCCAAGATGAAGGCCGAGATCGGCGCCGGCGGTTCCGCGCCCGAGCTCGGCGAAGGAGAGAAGGCCTAGATGGCGGCCCACCGGGTTGTCCATCCAGCGACGTGCGGCCTGTTGGGAGGTCTCTAGATGGTGGTCCGGATCTCCGGCGAGGGCCAGTTCACGCTGCCCGATGCGGACACCGAACGGCTCAACGAGCTCGATAACCACGCTGTCGCGGCCGTCGAGGCCGGCGACGAGGCCGGCTTCCTCGATCTCTTCGCGCAGATGATCGCGCTCGTCGAGTCCGACGGCGAGCCGCTCGCTGACGACGAGCTCGTCGAGTCCGATGTGATCCTGCCGCCGCGCGACACCCGCATCGCGGAGGCGCGGGCCGAGTTCACCGGCGACGGCCTGATCCCCGACTGACGGTGCCCGTTGGCGGCCTGCGCGGCAGGCTGGGGGGCTCCCTAGACTGCCCTCGCGTGCCGATCTCTCGCCGCTTCTCGC
The DNA here is from genome assembly GCA_013698335.1 of Thermoleophilaceae bacterium. Classification (GTDB taxonomy): domain Bacteria; phylum Actinomycetota; class Thermoleophilia; order Solirubrobacterales; family Thermoleophilaceae; genus JACCVG01. Next base: position 5,295 of record JACCVG010000224.1, on the reverse strand, counting down.
CCGCGCGGCTCAGCTGCGTCGTGCTCCTCGCGCTGCTCGCGGCGCCCGGCGCGGCGTTCGCCAAACCGCCGAACGTCCTCGTCGTGACGACCGACGACCAGACGGTTAGCCAGATGGACGTGATGTCGCGGACCAACCGCCTGCTCGGCCGCGACGGCACGACCTTCGCCAACGCGTTCGTAGCATTCCCCCAGTGTTGTCCCTCACGCGCCAGCTTCCTCTCGGGGCAGTACCCCCACAACCACGGTGTCGCCGAGCGGTTCGAGCGCGAGGTGGACAACTACCGGGCCTTCAACGCGCGGGAGTCCCTACCGGTCTGGCTCGGAAGGGCCGGCTACGCCACCGCCCAGGTTGGGCGCTACCTGAACGGCTATGGGCGCGGCGATGGTCGTACGGAGATTCCGCTGGGCTGGGACAGCTGGGTCGCCCCGGTTGATCACACGGAGTTCAAGTACTACGACTACACGCTCAACGTCAATGGGCGGCTGGTCGACTACGGCTCCGCGGCGCGCGACTACCAGACCGATGTGATCGCCGATTTCGCCGTCGACTACGTCGACGAGCGCGCGCGGAAGGGCCGCCCGTTCTTCCTCAACGTGTCGCCGGTCGCACCCCATCGGGAGCGAGGCAGGGAGTGCGACGTCAAGCGCACACCGCGTCCGGCTCCGCGCCACACCAACCTCTTCGAGGATCGGGCCTTCCCGCGGACCCCTTCGTTCAACGAGCAGGACATGTCTGACAAGCCGGCCATCTATCGAGCGCGCGAAGAGGTCTCCGAGCAGTGCATCGACAAGGGCTGGCAATCCGAGCTCGAGAGCCTGCAGGCCGTCGACGAGTTGGTCGGTCGGATGGTCCGCTCGCTCCGGCGCGCCGGAGAGTTCGAGGAGACGCTGTTCGTCTTCACCTCCGACAACGGCCTGATGCACGGCGAGCATCGGCTGCCCTTCCTCAAGCGGGTTCCCTACGAGGAGGCGATCCGGGTTCCGCTGATCGTTAGCGGTCCGGGGTTCGAGAGCGGGACGCGCAACGAGATGGTCAGCAACATCGATCTCGCCCCGACGATCCTCGAGCAGGCGCGAGCCCGCGCCGGACGCGGCCACGTCCTCGACGGCCGACCGCTGGGCTCGACGCCGTTCCGCTCCGAGCTGCTTGTCGAGGAGCGCGGCTGGTCGGCGCTACGGTCGCCGACCGGAATCTTCGTCCAGTACAAGACCGGCGAGCGCGAGCTCTACGACCTCGTCGGCGATCCGTTCCAGACCAGCAGCCTGCACGAGGATCCGATGCTGGCGCCGCTCGTGTCCGAGCTCTCGGACCGGCTCGCCGAGATCGAGGACTGCCGCGGCGCCGAGTGCCCTTGACCGCTTCTACAGCGGGATGTCCCAGAGCGGGAGGCGGCGGTCGATCTCTTGCTCGAACGGCAGCTCGGCGCCGAGCTGCGCGACCAGCTGCAGCTCGCGCTCGTCGTTGCGAGTGCCCTTGCCGGTCGGGACGAACGGGTAGAAGGCGCCGCGCTTGAAGTTGTAGATCACGTAGACGGCGTCGTCGTCCTCGTCGAGCTTGAAGACCGCGCAGAGCAGCCGATCACCGTATCCGCCGGCCTGGAGCTGGGCCGAGATCGTGTTGACCGAGACGACGAGGTCGTCGAAGTCGGGGTCGGCGAGGATCAGCCAGCGGTAGCGGAACTCGTCGTCGTGGGAGGAGACCGTCGTCCCGCTGTCGGAGGCCGCGCCGCGGAGCAGCTCCTCGGTCTCGGTGAGGATCGACTTGAAGTCGGGGGTCGCGAGCGGCTGGAAGACGATCCCCGCACGACCGCCGCTCTTCATCCCGAGCGAGGTCTCGATCGTCACATAGGCCGTGCTCATCGCGAACAGCCGGTCGGCGGCGGGCGCCTTGAGCTTGCGCTGGCCACCGAGCAGTGCGTCGAGAAACCCCACCGGGCGTCGGCTAGGCCGTGGTGCTCTGGAGCTGTGCCTCGAGCGCCTGCAGCCGCTCGATCCGCTTCTCCATCGGCGGGTGCGTCGAGAGGATCGTCTGGATCGTCGACTTGACGCTCGTTGGGACGATGAAGAAGGCGTTCATCTCGCCGGCCGCGCGGAGGTCCCGCTGCGGCGTGTTCTCCATCTGGCGCGAGATCTTGACGAGCGCCGATGAGAGCGCGCTCGGGCGGCCGGTGACGAGCGCCGCGCCGCGATCGGCGGTGAACTCGCGGTAGCGCGAGAGGGCCAGCATCAGGAAGAAGGAGATCACGTAGACGAGCAGCGAGGCGAGGAAGACGATGATCCCGGCCGGGCTCTCGTCATCGCCGCCGCCGAAGAAGAAGGCGAACTGGGCCATCATCGCCGCGATCGAGGCGAAGAAGCTCGCGAAGGTCATGATCATCACGTCGCGGTTCTTGACGTGGGCGAGCTCGTGCGCCATGACGCCCTCGAGCTCGGCGGGCTCGAGCGTCTCCATGATCCCGGTCGTCGCGCAGACGACGGCGTTCTTCGGCGAACGGCCCATCGCGAAGGCGTTCGGGACCGGTGTGTCGGCGACCGCGACGCGCGGCTTGGGCAGGTCGGCCTGGATGCAGAGGCGGTCGATCATCGCGTGGAGGCCGGGGGCCTCCTCGGGCGTGACGATCCGGGCGCCCATCGCGCGCAGCGCGAGCTTGTCGGACAGGAAGAGCTGGGCGAGCGCCATGCCACCGAGCAGTACGAGCATCATCACGGCGCCGGCGCCGGCCGCGTAGATCGCCGCTCCGAAGCCGACGTAGAGGACGCCGAGCAACAGCATCGTGCCGATCATCCGGATCTGGAGACCGGGGTCGCGACCGAAGCTGGTGCGGGTCGTGGCCATCACGGAGATTGTAGGGGGAGGCGACCGTCGGCATCGCTGCACGAGGCCTTGCAGGCAACCTAAACCGCTCCTAAAAAGGCGTGAATCGGCCGCTCCCGATCGTGACCACTGCTACGCTGTCGCCGTTCCGATCGCCGAATTTTCTCTGCGTGTGCAGGGGTAAACGGGGGACCCGTAGGTAGGGGCGAATCGCCACCCGAGCGTGGCGTAGCGCGAGTCGCGAGCCCGTCAGCTAACCCCGTAGGCGCCGTGGAACACAACTCATGAAACGCACCTTCCTGGTTGTCATAACCCTGGGCCTGATGGCCATGCTCCTGATCCCGATTGCGGGTCTCGGGCAGTCGGTCGACGAGAAGCTCAACTCGGCGCGCGCCAAGCTCGAGCAGAACCGTGCCCAGGAACAGGACCTCTCCGGCAAGGTCGGCAAGCTCGGCGAGAGCATCGCGGTGCTCGAGGACGAGATCGGCGGGCTCCGCGATCAGGAGTCGACGGTCCAGAACCGCCTCGACATCAAGATCGCGCAGCTCGAGAAGCTCCGCGCCGAGCTCGAGGCCCTGCAGAAGCGCCTCCAGATCCTGCGCGCGAAGCTGGCCGATTCCCAGAAGGCGCTCTCCGACCGGCTCGTCGCCCTCTACAAGGCCGACGAGCCCGACGCGCTGACGGTCGTGCTCGAGGCCGACGGCTTCAACGACCTGCTCGAGCGGACCGCGTTCCTCGAGCGGATTTCGGAGCAGGACCAGGAAATCGTCACTCGCACGGGCGATCTCAAGGCGGTCGTGGCCGTCGAGGAGCGCAAGGTCGAGGAGATCGAGGGCCGCGTGACCGAGACCGTCCAGCAGATCACCGCACAGCGCGATCAGCTCGCGGCCACCAGGCAGCGCAAGGAGTCGGTCGAGGGTGACCTGACCAGTGTCCGTCAAGGCCACAAGGGCACGCTCGCCGAGGTTCGCGACGACAGCGCCGGACTCGAGGACCACATCAACGACCTCGAGGCCGAGCAGGCCGCCGTCCAGAGCCAGCTCGCCGGTACCGCCGGGACCTACGACCCGGGTCCGATAAAGCAGGGCTCGGGCCAGCTGATCTGGCCGGTGAATGGTGCCGTCAACTCCCCATTCGGCCAGCGCTGGGGCCGCTTGCACGCCGGTATCGACGTCAATGCCGCGGAAGGAGTTCCGATCCGGGCCGCGGAAGCCGGCCGGGTCGTCCAGGCCGGGCCCTACGGCGGCTATGGCAACTACACGTGCATCCAGCACGCCGGCGGACTCTCGACCTGTTACGCGCACCAGTCCTCAATCGGAGTCTCAACCGGCCAAGCCATCGACCAGGGAGAAGTGATCGGCCTGGTCGGGAACACCGGCGCCTCGTTCGGCGCCCATCTCCACTTCGAGACCCGTGTGAACGGGACCCCGCAGGACCCGATGGGCTACCTGTAGTCCCCTGAGCCCTCCGCGCCGCTAGCCTCTCCGTCGTGCTGCCGACCATCGATCTGGGTCCAGTCGACCTCCAGACCTTCGGCCTCAGCTTTGCGCTCGCGTTCGTAGCCTCCGGCCTGCTCCTCTCGAAGCGGCTGAAGGAGATCGGCAGGCCGGTCGACTGGGCCTACGAGATCGTTTTCGCGGGCCTGCTCGGCGGGTTGATCGGCTCGCGCCTCGACTACATCCTCCAGAACTGGGAGACCGCCTCCCAGGATCTGCTCGGAAGCCTGCTCTCCGGCTCAGGACTGGTCTGGTTCGGCGGGCTCGTGGGCGGCGCGATCGGCGTGCTCCTTTGGGCCCGCTGGCGCGGGTTCCTCGGCCTCACGCTGCTCGACGTCGCCTCAGTCCCGCTGGCGATGGGATATGCGATCGGCCGTATCGGCTGCCAGCTCTCGGGCGACGGCGACTACGGGGTTGCCTCCGACCTGCCGTGGGCGATGCCCTACCCCGACGGCGTCCTGCCGACCACCGACTTCGTTCATCCGGCGCCGATCTACGAGTCGCTCGCGATGGGGCTGATTGCGCTTGGGCTCTGGAGCCTCCGCGATAAGCTCGCGCCGGGGAGGCTGTTCGCGCTCTATCTGGTGCTCGCGGGGATCGAGCGCTTCCTGATCGAGTTCGTCCGCCGTAACGAGGCTGTTTTCGTCGGCCTGACGTTCGCTCAGTTGCTCAGCGTGTTGATGGTGGTTGCCGGCGGCCTGTGGCTCGCCCGAGGCGCCGGACCGCGCCCCGCAGCGTCCTGAATCGGAGCGGCCGCTAAAGCCTTTCGAGGAAGATGCCGACAGGCGAAGAAGGACCCCTGCGTCATGAGCAACCGCAAAGCACTTCTCGCAAGTCTCGGCACCAGCGCCCTGCTGGTTGGCTGCTTCGTCGTCATGCTCGGCGTCGTCGGCGCCGTAGTCGCGTTCAACGGGTTCCCCGGTGCGTCGACGCTCCAATCGGCGCCTGGAACGATCGTCGTCAGCACTAGCAGCCGGGATGT
>JACCVG010000218.1 GCA_013698335.1 Thermoleophilaceae bacterium | reverse complement strand
GTCCCAAGGAGCAGCGACACCTGCGTGAGGTGACCGAGCTCCAAGACGAGTTCGAGGTCGCATACACGCGCCTGGTCCTCGTCAGCGTCGATGAGCCCGAGGTGCAATCCGCGTTCCGCGCCGGCCTTGGCGCACGGTTCGTCTTCCTCTCCGACGCCGAGCGCCGTTGGCTCCCCCGCCTCGACTTGCTGGAGGAGAGCGACACCCTTCATCGTCCCTACCGGCCAAGCGCCTTCACCCTGTTTCCCGATCTCACGATCCATCGCGCCTACGACGGCTATTGGTATTGGGGCCGACCCACCCTCGAGGATCTGCGAAAGGACATGCGCGCGATCTCGAGCGCAGTGCGCGAGGGCTTCGAGCGCGGATGACCGGGCTGCCCGACGGCGCCGCAGCCCTGCGCTTTGATGGGAGCCGGCTGGAGCGGGGGAGGGGCGTAGGCCGCTCGTTCATGGTCGACGCGCGCTGCATCGAGGGCCCCGCTTCGCTCAAGGGCGCCTACGCCCACGTGTGCGCGCTCGACGATCCAGCGGCCGCGTTGGCCTTCGACGAACCCGAGGTCCAGCAGGTCCGTCGTGACGCGCTCGCGTGGTGGATCCCGCTGCTCGGCGACGCGCTCGTTTGCGTCACGACCCTGGCCCTCGATGAGGCCCGCTACGGCGGAGCGATCACGGTCACTCGGGAGCCGGTCGCCTGGCAAGAAGACCCGTTCGCGCGGCTCTTCCCGGGGACGCTGCTCCAAAGCGATCTCTTCTGCGAGGTGGCTCCTCCGTGCGGGCCGGTGACTGAGCGTTACGCGGGGGTTGCGTGGCCGGGTGGGAGCTTTTAGCGTTGCCGGACTACTGCGGCGGATTCGCTCTACGAGGTTCTTAACGCGTTCTTGCGCCGAGCTTCGTCGCCGCCGTTGAGCACGCCACCGGGCGCAGGGTTGTCGGCTCTTAGCGACGCTCACATCGACCCTGCGTTCAGCATCGAGTCCTTTCGGCTCGGCCCCGAGCTCGGAGGCAGCTAATCCCTCGTCCGGCGACGTCGTCTGGGAGCAGAGGGCCTCAGAGTCGTCTCGGCGAAGGCTCAGGTCGGGACCGGGCGGTCTTTAGTCGCGCGGCGGCGACCCCTAGGGGCGCCGAGGCTCACCGGCCGAGAATCGCGTCGACCAGACTGGGGCGGAAGCGCTTTGTCCCCGGTACGAGCCGGAGCTTGTCGAGTGACGTGTTCTGATGGGCATAGCCGAGCGCCCGAGAAAGATCGCTGACACCGTTCGTGGCAGCTCGCGGAAGCAGCTCGAGCGTGCTGATGACGCCGATTGCCTTGCCGCTCGCGCTCACAAGCCCGCTGCCCGAATCACCGGGGATCCCAGGGGTGACCGTGAGGACGGTGCGGCTCCAACCGTCGCCCTCGCTACCGAGAACGATGCCCTGCTTGGGTGAGAGTAAGGTGCTGCCGCCGCGTAGGCTCGAATTGCCGTACGCGAAGACAGAGTCGCCGAGCATCGCCGAAGACGAGCCGACCCCGGTCGGGCCGCCGAAGCCCTGAACTGAGGGATCGACCCGCGACACGTCGCGGCGGGCGATTCTTATGAGGGCGAAGTCGTTGTACTCGCATGCGTTGCGATCGGTCTCGCCGACCTTCTGCATCGTGAGCCAGGAGCTGTAGGCGAGTTTGCCCGGCTGGGTGGCGCCGTCAATTTCTACCTTGGTACCGAGCGGGAACGAGTCGGTCTCGCAGCCGTTGCTCTGCGTGGGGGAGCCACGGCCGGTGCAGTGCGCGGCCTGCCCGATGAACGTCGCCTTGCGGTCGCGGAAGACGAAATTGGACGTGCACTGACCGCTCGGCGAGTTGGTCATGACGCCGGGCTGAATCGGTGCGCCGGCCGCAGTCGCGGGAACGGCGGCACCCAACAACCCGGCGGCGAGAATCGTAAGGCACAGGGTCCGACGGTTCATGCGGTGTTTCTTCCCATTGGTGGTTCTGATCAGTCGTACGCACGCACCGTCGCTCTAGGTCACTGGCGACGACTGTAGAAGCGGGCTCTCACCACAGGTTTCTCAACCTTCATGGGTTCTGCCCTGGCGACTAGGAGGGCAACCAGGTAGGACCGGCAACGAGGCCGCATCTCAAGCCGCGAGCCGGATGCGCTCAACCACCCGAGCGTCACTCCCAGCGACGAATCGGGCCCTGTAAACGCCATACCCGCAACCCAGTTCGACGCCGGAGACCGCGTCGTACTCCGTGGCCGCTTGGGAGAGGTTCCTCTCGGGTATCAGGACTCAATGAGCGACGTCGACTTCACCGAAGCGGTTGAGAGCATCGGCAAGATCGTTGACTGGGTCGGCGTTGGTGTCATCGTTATCGGGCTGCTGCTTGCGATCTTGCTTTTCGTCAAGCAGGTGTTCGCGCGGCTTGATTCGACTGACACGTATCGGGCCTTCCGGCAGCGGGTCGGCAAAGCGATCTTGCTCGGACTCGAATTCTTGGTTGCCGCGGACATCATTCGCACCGTTGCCGTTGCTCCGAGTTTCAGGGGCGTCGGAGTACTCGCGCTAATCGTTCTCGTCCGAACCTTCCTTAGCTTCACCCTCGAGGTTGAGATCGAGGGCCGGTGGCCGTGGCAGCGCGCCGCCCCCAAGGTCTAGCACCACCCGGGCGGTCGCCTTACGAATCGCTGACGCGGGCCTGATCAAAGTCTCGCCTACCCCGCCTCGTGAGAGAGTGCTGTGAGCAGGTGCAGAGTTCAGAATCGTCGAGAGAGGAGCGAGATGGGAGTAGGCGAAGCGATCGGACTCGGTCTCCTGGCGGGTCTGGACGGGACCATCTTCCTGACCCTCAGCGAGCGGGTCGAGATGGCACTGACCGGCCGACGGCCGAGCAAGGTCCCTGGGCAGGTCGGTGCGATCCTGACTGGGAAGGATCCTGATACCGATCCCGAGCTCGACCGAAAGAACGTGGTCGTTCACTGGGCTCACGGGATCGCGCTCGGCGCGGTCCGCGGGCTGCTCGCCTTGACCGGGCTCGGATCGCTGCTGGCGAGCGTTCTGATCTTTGCGCTCGTCTGGACCGGCGATGTGCTCCTCTACAGGATGCTCGGCATCGCGCCGGCGCCCTGGAGCCGGAAACGCAGGAGCTCGCCACAGACCGCTTCCACAAGGGCATTTATGCCGCCGCCACCAGCACCGTATTCCTCCTGCTCGCCTGAGAGCAGAGAAGCGTTTACACGGCTATGACCGCTATCCACTTCGATGTCGCCGTTCTCGGCGCCGGGCCGGGCGGGGAGGCTTGCGCGAAACAGCTCGCCGCGGCGGGGCTCGGGGTCGCGATCGTCGAGCGCGAGCTCGTGGGGGGCGAGTGTGCCTACTGGGGCTGTGTTCCGAGCAAGACGCTGTTGCGTGTCCCGGAGGCGAGACTTGGGGCGCGCCGGATCCAGGGCCTCAGCGAACCACAACAGGACTGGCCGGAGGCGAGGCGCTATCGCGACTACATGATCCAGGCTCTCGACGATGCCGGAAAGTGTGAAGAGCTCGAGCGATGCGGGGTGGCGGTGCTCAGGGGCGAGGGCCAACTCGCCGGGCCCGGGGCCATCGCAGCCGGTGATCAAACGATCCGAGCCGAGCGGATCGTGATTGCGACCGGATCCGAGACCTCGATTCCGCCCCTCAAGGGGATCGATGCGATCGACTACTGGACCAATCGGGAGGTCTACACGTGTTCGGAGATCCCCCCCAGTGCAATCGTGCTCGGGGGCGGGGCGGTCGGTATCGAGACGGCTCAGATGCTGCGCCGCTACGGCTCGCGGGTGACGATCGTGGAAGCGGCAGAGCGGCTGCTCTCGGATGAGCATCCGCAGATCGGAGAACGGATAGCCAAGGGCCTCGGCGAGGAGGGTCTCGAGCTACGGCTCGGCGCGAACGCAACGGCAGTTGCCGGCGAGGACGGTCGGGTGACCGCGACCCTCGACAGCGGCGAGCTAATCACTGCTGAGCGGCTCATCGTCGCGATCGGTCGTAAACCCCGCAGCGAGGGGATAGGTCTCGGCTCGATCGAAATCGAGACTTCCGAGAGCGGCGCGATCGAGGTCGACGAGCACTGTCGCGCAGCCGAGCGAGTCTGGGCGGTTGGCGATGTCACAAATATCGCGCCGTTCACCCACGTTGCCCACTACCAGGCGCGGATCGCCTGCGCCGACATCCGCGGTCGGCCGATATCCGCGGACTACCGGGCGGTGCCGCGCGTCGTCTTCACCGATCCAGAGGTGGCCGCAGTCGGGCTTACTCCCGAGCGAGCCAAGGAGCTGGACATGGAGATCGTAGAGGGCGAAGTCGAGCTAGAAAAGGTGGCCCGTAGCGAGATGTACGGAGTCGGGATCTCCGGCTACTTCTCGGTAATCGCCGACGCTTCGCGAAACGTCCTAGTCGGCGCGAGCGCGATCGGGCCATTGGCTTCCGAATGGATCCATCTCGCCGTACTCGCGATCAGGGCCGAAACTCCGATCAGCGTCCTGCGGGATACGCAACTCCAGTTCCCGACCTTCGCAGAGGCGTTCGGCTATGCGCTCGACGACCTCGACATCTGATTCGATGAGCTCGACCCACACCGGCCGGCGCGCGGTCATCACCGGCGGGGCGACCGGAATCGGAAAGGCAACCGCGCTTCGTTTGGCCCGCGAAGGAGCCGCCGTGATCGTCAACTACGTCGGTGAGCCGGGCGACGCTGCCGAGGTCGTTCAAGAGGTCGAGAGTGGGGGCGGGACGGCGGTTGCTGTCGAGGCCGATATCTCCGTTGAAGAAGATGTCGGCGAACTTTTTCGCCGCGCGCGCGCGAGCCTCGGCGGTCCACCGGACCTGCTGGTCAACAACGCCGGCGTCGAATCGCCCAAACCACTGATCGAGATGGAACTCACCGACTGGGAGAAAGTGATCGGGGTCAACCTCACCGGGGCATTCCTCTGCTCGCGGGATTTCGCGAGGGCACTGGTCGAGAGAGGCGAGCCGGGCACGATCGTCAACGTCTCGAGCGTCCACGAGCAGATCCCGTGGCCGACCTATTCGCACTACTGTGCCTCCAAGGCCGGGGTCAAGCTATTTACTGGCACCATCGCCCGCGAGCTCGCCGAACACGGCATTCGCGTCGTGAGCGTCGCTCCCGGCGCGATCCTGACTCCGATCAACAACGAGCTTGCCGAGGATCCCGAAAAGCGCGCGGAGATCATCGCCCAGATTCCGTGGGGCCGCCTCGGTCAGCCCGAGGAGATCGCCGCGGCGGTCTCCTGGCTGGCCAGCGAGGAGGCCTCGTATGTGACCGGGACGACCCTCTTCGTGGATGGCGGAATGACCCAGTACCCGGGGGTGAAGCCGTGATCCCGATGCTCAGAGCATGAGCAGCGGTAGGCGCAGGCGCGCTCCCGAGATCGCCGACTACGCCCTGCTCAGCGACTGCCAGGGTGCCGCATTGGTTGCCCGCGACGGATCGATCGACTGGTGGTGCGCGCCGCGGTTCGACTCGCGGAGCATGTTTGCGCGGTTGCTCGATCCTCAAGCCGGACACTTCTCGATCTCGCCAAGCGAGGCGTTCCAGGTCGAACGCCAATACCTCGAGGATTCGATGGTCCTCTGCACGACATTTCGGACGAGTTCCGGCGTGCTGCGACTGAGCGATGCCCTCGCGTTCGCCCCGGGCGCGCGCGGCCACGAGATCGGCGAGGAGTCGCCGCATACGGTGGTCCGCAGTCTCGAGCTGGTGTCGGGGACGATCGAGGTCGCGGTCGAGTTCGCCCCGCGACCCGAATACGGCCTGGTCGTTCCGAGTCTCGTGATGACCGGCGAGGGCATTCTCTCGCTCGGCGGCGCCGACACCGTCCTGCTCGCCACCGATGTCGAGCTCGAGATCGACGGTGGCGCCGCCCGCGGTCGGCTCAGCCTGACCGACGGTCGGCGGCTCGGATTTGCGCTCCACCACCAAGTGGGGCTGGCGCGCACCGAATTCGAACCGCTCGACCCGGTTGCCGCTATCGAGGACACGACCGCAGGCTGGCGCTCCTGGGTCGGGCAGCACGAGCGCTATGACGGGCTCTACGCTGAAGAGGTAAATCGCAGCGCGCTGGTGCTCCAGGGGCTCACCTACCAGCCAAGCGGGGCGATTGTCGCCGCGCCGACGACCTCGCTCCCGGAGATCCGCGGGGGTGAGGCGAACTGGGACTATCGCTACGCCTGGCTGCGCGATGCCAGCCTGACCTTGAATGCCCTCTGGGTGGCGGCGTGTCCCGACGAGGCCACCCGCTTCTTCGATTGGATGGCCGCGGCGGTCGGGCGCGAGGAGGATCGCCACGTGCAGATCATGTTCGGGGTCGAGGGCGAGCGCGACCTGCATGAGCACGAGCTCGACCACCTCGAGGGCTACGCCGGCAGCCGCCCGGTGCGCGTCGGCAACGACGCCTGGAAACAGCGCCAGCTCGACGTAATGGGGGAGATCCTGGAGGCCGCGCACGTCCTGCGCGGACGCTTGGAGGACCTCGATCCGAGCACGGCTTCGTTCCTCTGCTATCTCGCTGACCGCGCCGCGGCAGAGTGGTCTGAACAGGATGCCGGCATCTGGGAAGGCCGCGGGGGTGAGCGCGCCTACACGAGTTCAAAGCTGATGTGTTGGGTCGCGCTCGATCGCGCGGTGAAGCTCGCGCCGCAGCTTGGCGACGACGTTCACCCCGACGAGTGGACGAGCGCGCGCGATGAGGTCGAGCGGGCGATCTTGGACGAGGCCTACAACGAGGAGCTGGGGGTCTACGCGGGCGCGTTCGGATCGGATCGGCTCGACGCCAGCGTCCTCTTGATGCCGATCATGGGTCTCGTCGAGGCGGGCGATGAGCGGATGCTCAACACGATCCACGCGATCGACCGCGAGCTCGGGGCCGGTGGGCTGGTGCGGCGTTGGACGGGCACGAGCGAGGAGGAGGGCGCGTTCGTCATCTGTTCGTTCTGGCTCGCGGAGTGCCTCGCGCAGGCCGGCGAGCTCGACCGTGCGCG
>JACCVG010000195.1 GCA_013698335.1 Thermoleophilaceae bacterium | reverse complement strand
GCCCGGGCCGGTCAGCGGGTCGCCCGAGCCCAGCAGATCTCCGGCGAACCAGAGCAGCGGCCCGAGCCCGACGGCGAACGCCCCCCACCCCCGCAGCGCGGGCCGCGTACGCCAGAGGCAGACCACGAGGTAGGCGGCGCTCAGCACCCAGGTCTCAGGTCTGACGAGGCCGGCCAGCGCGAGGGCCGCGAGCGCCTGACCGGGCCGCGAACCGAGGTGACGGTCGACCGCCAGAAACAGCAGCGCCACCAGCAGCGGCTCCGAGAGCCCGTGGCCGAAGTGCCGCAGCCAAGGAGTCTCCGGATCGTCGAGCAGCGCGATCGAGAGCGCCGCGACCAGGCCACCCATGACCCGCGCCGGCCTGCCGACTGCCCGACCGAGCAGCGAGCCGGCCACTCGGAAGCCGAGCACGAGCGCCATCAGCCAAGCGGTGCGCGCAACGACGAGCCACAGCGCGACCGCCGCGTCGCCGAAGATCGAAAACGGTGCAGCGATCAGGACCGGTAGCGGCTTCCACGAGGGCCCCGCCGCGGTGTCGAGCGACAGCGAAGCGAGCTCCCTCCCCCAGACCAACCACGACCACGAGTCGTAGGCCGGCGCGAACGGGAGCAGCAGCGAGAGCACCGCGAGGCCGCCGCAGACCGCCAGCGCGGCGTCGAGGCGCGGACCGCTGCGATAGATTGGCGAGTCCATTAGGTGAGCCTAAGACACCCATTGAGACGCGCTCTTCCACCCACCCTCGCAATCATCGCGGCAGCGGTCACCGCGCTTCCTGGCTGCGGAACGTCAGCGGCCGATGAGCAGGCTGACCTGGTCGTCTATTCCGGGCGGATACCGGGGCTGATCGGCCCGGTCATCGACAGCTACGAAAAGGCGACCGGTCTCGATGTAGAGACCCGGTTCGGAGACACTGCCTCGCTCGCGGCGACGTTGCTCGAGGAGGGCGAAAACTCGCCGGCCGATGTCTTCATCAGCCAGGATGCCGGAGCGCTGGGAGCGCTGCAGGATGCGGGCCGGCTCGCGCCGATCGAGACGGCGACTCTGGAGAAGGTCCCACCGCAGTTTCGCTCCAGCGAGGACGACTGGGTCGGCGTCTCGGCGCGCGCGCGGATCGTCGCGTATGCGCCGGAGCGCGTCGACGAAGCAGACGTGCCCGCGTCGATCCTCGAGTTTGCCCAGCCGGAGTGGAGGGGCCGCGTCGGGTGGGCGCCGACCAACGCCTCCCTCCAGGCCCAGATCACGGCGATGCGTACCCGGATCGGCGACGAGGCGGTCGGCGAGTGGCTCGCGGAGATGGTCGCGAACGACGTCCAGGTCTACCCCGACAACGCGGCCGTACGGGACGCGATCGCAAACGGTGAGATCGACGTCGGTCTGATCAACCACTACTACGTCGCTCAGGCGATCGCAGCCGAGGGGTCGGACTATCCCGTGGCGATCCACTATCTGCAGGCATCCGATCCCGGCTCGCTCGTCAACGTCGCCGGAGTTGCACCGATTGCGGGCAACAACCGGCCCGAGCGCACCGCGGAGTTCATCGACTTTCTCCTCGCGGAGCGATCGCAGCGCTATTTCGCCGAAGGCTCGAAGGAATACCCACTCGTCCGCGGCGTCCCCGCGGACCCCTCGCTGCGACCCCTGGCCCGAATCGAGCAACCGGACATCGACCTCTCGCAGATCGCCGATCTGGAGGGGACACTCGAGCTGATGCGCGAGCGCGGCGCGCTCTGAGCGCATGAGCGTAGGCCGGCAAGCGCTGCCGCGCTCCAGGCGGGCGCCCGTCGGTGGCACCCATCACAGACCGCCGGCATGGCTCCTGCTCTTCGCCGGCGCGGTCGCCCTGATCGCGGCGCTGCCGCTCGTCTACCTCGCCCTGACGATCGCCGGCGCCTGGCCGGTGGTGATCGAGACGGTGCTCGAACCGCGCTCGCTCGCCCTGCTCGCACGCAGCATCGGGCTGGCAGCGGCCGTCACCCTTACGGCGACGCTGATCGCCGTTCCGAGCGCCTGGCTGACAACACGCACCGACCTGCCGTTCCGAGGGCTGTGGACGGTGCTGCTCGCTCTCCCGCTTGTCATCCCGAGCTATATCGGGGCCTACCTGCTCGTCTCGGCTCTTGGCCCGAGCGGGCTGCTCCAGGAGGCCCTCGGCGTCGACCGGCTGCCGTCGATCTACGGCTTTCCCGGCGCCTGGATCGTCCTCTCCCTGTGCACCTACCCGCTGATCCTGCTCACCGTGCGCAGCGCGCTGCGGCGGCTCGACCCCCAGCTCGAGGACGCAGCACGCGGAATGGGCCGCTCCCAGGCCCGGACTTTCTTCGGGATCGTGCTGCCGCAGCTGCTACCGGCGATCGGCGCCGGGGCGCTGCTCGTCGCTCTCTACGTGTTGAGCGACTTCGGCGCGGTGTCGATCGTTCGCTTCGATTCGTTCACGCGCGCTATCTACGTCGCCTACCAGTCGAGCTTCGACCGGACGATCGCGGCCGCGCTGGCCGGGTTGCTGGTGCTCGTGATGCTGGCGCTGCTCGCGGTCGAGGCGCGGCTGCGCTCCGGTCGGGCCTACCACCGGACCGGCCCCGGCTCTCAGCGCGGCGGGACGCGGGTCGCCCTCGGACGGTGGCGCTGGCCGGCGCTCGCCTTCTGCTGGCTCGTCGTCGTGCTCGCGCTCGTCCTGCCGATCGGGGTCCTCGTGTACTGGTCGCTGCGCAGCTTCGCCGGGACGACCGACTGGGCACTCGTCGGCCAGGCCGCGTTCAACTCGCTCCTTACCGCAGGACTCGCCGCCGGGCTGGCGGCGATCTGCGCACTCGGCATCGCGGCGTTGACCGTCCGCCACCCCTCGCGGATCGGAACCGCCTTCGACCGGGTCGCGCACACCGGATACGCCCTGCCGGGCATCGTCGTAGCGCTAGCGCTCGTCTTCTTCGCGACCCGCGTCGCGCTGCCGCTCTACCAGACCCTCGGGCTGCTGGTGGTCGCGCTCGTGATCCTCTTCCTCCCGCAGGCGATCGGCGCCACGCGCACGGCCCTGCTGCAGATCTCCCCGCGGCTGGAAGAAGCAGCGCGGGGCCTCGGGCGCGGCCAGCTGCGGACGATGGCCTCGGTCACAGCGCCGCT